>JAIORY010000306.1 GCA_021107915.1 Bacteroidales bacterium
GGTTTTTCAATATCTTTTGATGAAAAACTATAGTTTCGGGTTTTCATTACTGAATCTTTGTTTTTCTTAAATTCCTTTAGTTGTAACGGATCTTTTCCAATTATTCTTCTGAAAAGTCCGGTAGGAACAACCAAAATAATATATACAATTGATAAAATAATTTTTGATACGATAGTTCCGAGAAGTGTTGAAAATCCTAACCAGACAAAAGCAAACAAGTAAAAAAACATTGGAACGATCATGTTGATTATCAAGAAAGGAATTGCAATTTTAAAATAAATATCAGAATTTGTAAAAAAACCAATTAGCAACAAAATCAGTACAACTGCCATTCCTGTGTCTGATGCCTGTTTTTTGGAAATTGTTTTTGGAAAATATTTTTCAGGTTTTTTTAAGCTCATATTATCTAAGTATTAGAATGAAATTTATAAAATTCTGTTTTCAAAATATTTAACGAGTATATTTTAGTTTTAATTATGATTTAAAATAAGTTCGTATGATTTCTCCAAAAGTAAGAATATTATTCCAAAAATCCGTTAATATTTTCTTTTTAGGGAATATCTGTTCAAGTTCTTTTTTACCCCATGGCTGAAAAAAATACTTTTTTATTTCAATATCTTTAGGGTTTATTTCAAAATCAATGGACTGTTCCCATTCATAACGAACAGTTAGAATATTTGGATGTGTTTTGATAAATAATTTATAAGCTAATGAACTGGATGTTAAATGGTATAAAAAAAGATTGCTAAAATCTAAATTTGGTTTATCAAGCCCGATTTCTTTTTTTGAAACAACTACTATTTTATCGTTAATATCCAAACAAACCCATTTATGAGATTCCATAGGTGCTAAAAATTCTCCGGTAAGTGAAGGTACTTCTATATAGCCTCTTTTTCCAACCCTGATGAGTTCATTCATAAATTTTGCAGGATCAGGAACATGTTCCATTACATGGCAACAAATAACATAATCAAAACTTTTATCATCAAAAGGGAGAGATTCTCCATCAGAATTAATAAATTTTTGACCATCTAAAACCCTTAAATTGCTAAGTCTATGATAATTGGAATCTGTATATTTGTCAACACAGACATTTGCACGAGGATGTGGAAAATCACCGCAACCAACATCCAAAACCAGATCTTTTTTTTTAATTTTCAGATGGTATCTTGATTTAGGAGTATTGATTTTCATAATTGATTTTTTTAAGATTTATTTTTTTGCTATAAACCAAGGGTTAAGAAGATGCTCTTTATTATATCTTATTCTGTCTTTTTGATTTACTTGCTGTACTTTTCCTCCGGCAATTTCAACTATTGCTTGTCCTGCAGCTGTATCCCATTCCATAGTGGGAGAAAACCTTGGATAAATATCAGCTGAACCTTCAGCTATCATACATAATTTCAAGGAACTACCTTTGGAAATATAAATAATATTTTTATGCGAATCTTTCAAATTTTCAATAAATTCTTCTGTTTCTTTTGTTAAATGTGATCTACTTGCAATAATAGTAAAAATTTCCCTATTGATTATTAAAGGTAATTTATTTGATTTTTTTATCAAGTTACTAATATTAGTATCAGATGAAATGATTTTATCTGCATTTTCTAACATATAAGAACCTATTCCCTCGAAAGCAAAATACAATAAATTAAGAACAGGAACAAAGATAATTCCTGCTATAGGAAAATTATCTTCGATAAGAGCAATGTTAACAGTAAACTCATCGTTTTTTTTGATAAATTCTTTGGTACCATCAAGAGGATCAATTAACCAGAATTGCTTCCAGTTTTTTCTTTTTTGAAAAGGAATATTTATTCCTTCCTCGCTTAAAACGGGTAAATTAGTAGGTAATAATTTCTTACATATAATATTATGTGATTCTTTGTCAGCAATAGTAATCGGGCTATTATCACTTTTTTTTTCGAAGGAAAACTCGGTATTATATATTTTTAAAATTGCTTTTCCCGCTTCAATTGAAGCAGAAAGTGCAAC
The DNA here is from genome assembly GCA_021107915.1 of Bacteroidales bacterium. Classification (GTDB taxonomy): domain Bacteria; phylum Bacteroidota; class Bacteroidia; order Bacteroidales; family JAIORY01; genus JAIORY01. The sequence goes on from JAIORY010000306.1 coordinate 1,996, forward strand.
TTTTATTAATTCATTAGTTATCTGCATTATTTTTTATAATTATTTCAAATAATAAATCAAGGTTTCGCTTTTAATTTACGTAATTCATAATCAAAATAAGGAGAAATGAATATAAATACCCAACTCATGTAAGTAATTATACTTGTAGGAATTTGACCTAAAACTCCATTTGAGTAATTAGCGCCCATTATTCCTGCAAATGCAGCACAAAGGGCGCTTAATATTCCACGAAGCTCGGGATCGTGAATCTTAAACATTATCAAATATGAAGATTTTGTAAAAATATAAGCTAAAATAAAAAGATGTAATGTTAATCCAACAATTCCTTGTTCGGCCCAGATTTGCACATACCAGCTATCAGTTGCAACATTGGCAAGAAAACCATGAGGAGAGAATCGTGTACCCCAGCCTCCTGCACTACCAATCCCACCACCAAAAGGTCTTGATTTTAAATAAACTTGCAAAATACGACGATTGTCAAGTCTAACCTGCAATGAAGCATCATCTGAGGGTCTAAATGCTGTTCTCATTCTTCTGATTTGAGCATTGGTATGCCCAATATAAGTAAAACGAAAAAATCCATAAATACCTAACATAAGAAAACCACCCAGAATAAGAATTTTAATATTTTTACGGTGGATTAGATAGACCATACCTCCAAGCAAAGGAACTATTATTGCACCTCTTGTTCCGGAGATCATCATTCCCCAAAGGCCAAGCATTCCCATTATCAAAAAAAATAATTTTTTGTATAAACCTTTAATATTTAAGGCAATTATTAAACCTGCAATACCGGCTGCTCCTTGAGCAGCTCCAAATTGACCTGCATCACTATAAAATGAAAATATTCGTAGTTGTCCAAACAAAACATGAGTAAGTCCACCTATCTGGTCTAACCATCTTTGTTCAGCATAATCCGGACCCATATATAATTGTTGTAATCCTTTTAATGTTCCAAGTATTGAAAAGATACCCCATAGATATATTAGAATATATAAATATTTTACTTTGTTAAATAATAAATAAGTTAAAGGAATTGCTAAAAGCGGATAAAGGGATATTGAACGCATAGCATAAAACCATGCTTTTTGGCTTAATACTTCGGGATTGGCAAGCTGCATTATGGAATAAATAAACCAAATAAGCATAAGCCATGAAAGATCAGTATTTATTATAGAAAGATTAGCTTTATTATAAAAAAATTTAAAAAAAACAGCAATAAGGGTTAAAGTTAGAAAAATATCAATACTCATACCCAATGGCAAACCAACAATATATCTGTTTAATCCAATTGCAATAAAACCAAAAATAATAAGGGTATATAAACCAATCTGAGGTTTAACAAATAATCTGTTTAAGTATATTAAAATTGGTGGGATAAAAAGTATTCCAATAGCTATAAACAATCCACCTTTTGCAATAATCCAACCAAGAATAATCATGCAAATAACTAATATAACAATAACCAATGGATTATTGAGTATATAAGAGCCTGATTTGTCTTTAAGTGATTTTAGCATCTCCAAACAGATTAGTAAATTTTTATAAAATTATAACAATTTACTTAATAAATGCTTTTTTTCCACTTTTAAGTGCATCTTTATAAAAATTTATGCCCTCAATAAAGATATATTTAAAATTTATTTTAATTTCTTTATTTAGGTAATTAGTTCCAACAATAATACCTATAATAGTAAAACATATTGTTACTACAGCAACCAGTTCTAAACTTGTCAGTAAAGCATAATGAGAACTAATCGAATAAACCATACCTGTACTAAAATATTCCGGCAATAAGGTGATAATGGAAAAGGTAAGAAGAAACTTTGATATAAGAAAAATTACAAGGTAGTCACCAATAATATTTGCAGAAGCCATATAAACAACTTTGTAGAAATTTTTACGCGGTTTATTAATACTATCCAGAGCAACTCCTGTAAACTTATCAATAGGAATGAATAATCCGTAAATGCAAAAAACTCTAAAAATATTAGCTGTTTCAATATAATTTTTACCGCCAATGATATATACAAACTCTTCAGCAAATATAAATCCAATAATAACAATGGGGAGTAGTAGATATGTTAAGCCTCCTGTGTATGAATAATATATGTGTTTAACTTCTTTTATATTGTTTTCAATACTTGCTTTTGACATTTTTGGAAAAGCAGTAGCGACATAACTCCTTAAAGGAATTTCAAGTATTTCGGTTAATTTAAGTGGTACACTATAAAGAGCAACACCTGTAGTTCCCATAAATGCACTTATACCAATTAAAAAAGCATCAGTGCTTTTAAGAAGATTACTGCCAATGAAAGATCCTGTGGAATATTTTCCGAAATTAATGATCAATTTATTAGTTTTCCGGGTTGCTTTAAAGAAATATTGTATTCCGTCCCATTTATAAATCATACATATTAATGATGTTAGAAAGTTGAAAAACAAATGAGCGAAAACAATTTCCATTATTCCCCAATGAATAAAAATAATGTTTATTGTGAGAAAAACTACAAATACCCCAACATTAATTAGTCTGATTATTAATAATTTGTCAAACTTTTGTTCAGCATGTAAAATTGATAATGCACTATTGAAAGGTAAATTTAAAAGTGCCAGTATTGGATACCATATAAAAAACAATAAATAACCTGAAGATTCAATTGAATTGCGAAAGATAAAATATATAAACCAAATTATCACAACAATTATTAAAGTAGCAATTAAACCTATTACCCAGTTTGACCCAATTAATTTTTTCTTTTCTTCACCTTTAGCTCCCGATAAAAATCTAATTATCGCAGTTCTCATAATTCCAAAACGCAACATCTCAATAAAATTTCCGGCAGTAATATATAGTACCCATTCTCCAAAAATATCAGGTTCAAGAGTTCTAACTAATATAAAAAAGCTAAAAAAACCAAATATAGCAACAACTATATTGTTTGAAAGGGAAAGAAAGTTATTATTATTAAACAGTTTATTAATTAGACTTTTCACAATATAGTTTATTAATCAACTCTTACTTTAAATTTTAAACGAAATGGATATAATACAACTTTCATAAAATTTTTCATAAATGATTTTTTCTTTTTAATTGATATTTTATTAATAATATCCTCAAGTGCATATATCTCAGCTTGATTGAGTAATACTAATGGTTTATCCTTAGAAATTTTCTGCATCGTATCAAGAGCTGAAATATCTGCTTTTTGCCACTGATCTTTAGCTTTCACAACAAGTAATGAAATATCAATAGTATTCATTAAATCAAGTGGATAGGAATTATAAATAATAGAAGGTATTTCAAGAATAATGTAATCATATTTTGAATTTTCACTTCTCAAATATTTTGATTCCAAAAGTTCTTTAATATGAGAGATAGAAACAAAATTATTGTCAATCTTATAATTAATCGTGTCTTCATTTCCAGAATCAACTTGAGTTTCAGCATCTTTAGTGTAATTCAAATAAAGAGAATTTTCTCCTAACGAATGTAGTTTATTAATCAATTTTGTAGCTATTGTGGTTTTACCTACTTGATCTCTAGTGCTGAATATCAGTATCAAATAAGGTTTTTCTGAAGAATAAATTGATTCGTGAGCAATGCGTAGTTTAATATTTTGAATTAATATCTCTATTAATCTGTTAGAAATTATATTGTAATTATTTGATTGAGAATTTGGTTCAAAAATTGGAAATGCACTGGCAAGTTTCAATTTTGTAAGGTTTTTGACTCTTTCAGTTGATTTTATTGTAGTGTCAAAATATTCAAGCACTAAAATTATAAATGCCACAATGACAAAACCTATAAGACCTGCAACAGCTATTAGAAATTTTGATTTTGATGCATTTGCAGAAATTGGAAAATATGGATCGTCAATAATTCTAATATTTGAAGACATTTGAAGATTTTGCTGTTTCATTTTAGCTAAGTTAAGGCTATGCAAAAGCTCGAGGTAAGATTGTTCGGCAACTTTTATTTCTCTTTCAATACGTTTTAACATTGCACCAAGAGGAGCCATTATCTGATAAACTCGTAAAAAATCTTGCTTTCTTCTTCGTAAAACACTTAAACTTGCTTTAGCTTCTTCGTAAGAAATAGCATTATTAAACCATTCGTTTAATATGATTTTTATTGGTATTCCCTGAGGTGAATGGCTGTATAAATATAACTTGTCAACATATAATTTTATTTGATCTTTGAGACCTTGAGCCTGAAGTTTTAATTGTTTTATTATGCCATCAGTGTAAGGATCAAAATCAGTAGTCATTTGATTAATCAGAATTTGTTCCTGAATATTTGCAAGTTTTTTACGTTTTTTTGATATTTCATCGCTGGAAAGGTAAATACTGTCGCTTGATGCAAGTTTTGTTTCAATCTCTCTTATTGCAGCTAAAGATGATGCTATCCGAATTTGTTCATTCTGATAAAATAAATCAAGATCTTCTTTTTGACCGGCAACTGCTTTACTTTGCTCGTAATAATTAATAATATTATTTTTTTGATTGAATTTAAGTAATCTGTCTTCAGCTTTTTGTAGTTTATTATTTGCCGAATCAACTTGTTCCTGAAAATAATTTACAACTGCATCTGTTTGATTGATACGAAGAAGTTTGTAATTTTTAATAAAAACAGTTGCAAGAATTTTAAGAGTTTGTTGACAAATTCCCGGTTCATCAGATTGAAAAGAAACCCTGATGAAGTCACTATTATTCATTCTTAATACACTTAATTTCGATAGAATTGATGAAATACTATAATTCTTATGATAGAAATTCAATAATTCATAAACAAAATTATTATCGTTTAATTTGTAATAAAGAGTTAAATTTTTAACTGTTTGATCAAAGTCATTTTTATTAATACCAGGTGGAACTATCGGATCTTTTTCATAATCAGTAAATTTGTGAATATCAGTAAATTGATTAATTGTGTTTGTTTGTGAAGTGGTGCTAATTAGTTGATTTTCTTTAGGTTTACTACTTAAATATTCACCGGATACATCTTTAGTATTATATGATGACTTAGATGAAAAATTCTTAGACTCTCTTTTTGTACTTATAATTAGTCGCTCACCAACTTTTACACTATTACCAATTATGTTATTTAATTTTCTGAGTGTATTGATATTAATGCCATATCGAGATGATATTGAAAATATTGTTTCACCGGGTTTAACAATATGATATTGATTATTCAAATCAACTTTGTTATCTTTTTTAACCAATAAAACCTGACCGGATATAACGGAATTATTTTCAAGGTTATTCCATTGAACAATTTGTTCAATAGAAATATTATATCGGCTTGCAATAGAATAAATAGATTCTCCATGGCTAACTGTATGATAGATGTTATCATTAGTTTCTGAAGAAATTCCTGAATCTCCTTTATTTATTGGTTGATAACTATTATTTCCTGTTATTTGATTGTTTAAAGCTTTACTTTTTTTTCTATTTATTTCTAATTCGAGGTCTTTAATTTCTTCTTGCCATTTATTAATTTGAGCTTCTTTTTTTCTGTCAAGACCCATTTTTCCGTTTCTTACAACTAAGTCTTTAACCTCAATAGGTGTTATTTTATGAAGAGCATAATAATTCTCTTTCGAAATATATTGAGGATTAGGTTGTTCCAAACATAATCCTTGTGCCAATAATCTAATGGCTGTTTTTTCAATTGTTTGCCTGGAATGTATAAGATTTATTAAATTATCAAATTGAATATTTGTGCTAAAATAATCAAGAGTTCTCCTGTCTGTTGATTCAATTGAATATCCTGTAGCAATACCGGTATATATTTTAGTGTTTGAGGAATAGACTTTTGGTAAATTTCTTGTAAGCAGAAGTACTAAAATCGCAAGTAAAAAAGGAATTGCGATTAATAAAAAAATATGACGTTTAAATAAATGAATAAATTGTTTAATATCCATTATTTCAGTTTATTAATTAAATTAAATCTAATACCAACTATCTCTTCCAATAATTCTAAGTAATAATTAAATCTCCATATTGATTGTGCAAATGCAATATAGCGTTGAGTTTGATAATCTTTTAATCTGGTAAGTTCTGATGCAGGAATCTCACCATTTATGAATTCAAGTTCTGCCATACCCATCTCAACTAAAGAATATTGCTGATAATCGTTACTTATTCTTATTAGTGCTTGTTGTTCAAGCATACTATTATATGCTTCAACTACTTCTCTTCTTACTACTCTAATTTTTGTTCTTCTATCCATCATCATAATTTCAACCATTTTTTTAGCTTTATTGATTTCATTTCTTCTATCAATAATAAATAATAATGGAATCCTGAGATACACACCTATCGCTGCATTTGTTCTTCTCGATTCAGTCAGATAAAATCTATCAATTCTTGTAAGCTCATCCCGATCGTAATAATAATAATTACCATAATCAAGATTTCCTTGAAAACCTAAATTTCTTGTCCAGTCTCGTCTTGCAGAAAGAACTTTATATCTTTCATAATCAACACGGAGAGCTTCCAGTTTAACACGAGGATCATTTTTTATTGCTGAGTCTATTAATGCTTCTAACGGTAATATTTTATTTTGAATATCATCAGTAATAGGATTAAAATATAAAGAACTGTCAACCTCCTGACTATAACCTACAGTTATGTTTATTGCAAGTAGTACAAATATGAAAATTACTTTTTTCTTTAACATTTTAATTGTAATATTTATTCATAATAAAAAAACTTTATACACTATCTTTTTGAAATAATGCCGGTATTGTTCTAAATATTAGTTTAAAATCTCCCAAAATTGAAAAATTCCGAGCATATTGATTATCAAGATCTTTTCTTTCATATTCTGACATTTCACCTTTTTTACCTCTTAATTCAACTTGCCACAATCCTGTTATTCCTGCCGGACCTAAAAATCTTGCACTCCAGTCATCTGATGTTAATTGTTCGGCTTCGTATAATGGTAACGGTCTGTTTCCGACTATTGACATATCACCTTTTAAAACATTAATTAATTGAGGCAATTCATCAATGCTTGTATTTCTGATTATCTTTCCAATTTTTGTAACTCTGGGATCATCTTTGATTTTTATGAAAGTTGAAGATGATTTTTGTTTTTTCAATTCCATCATCCAGTATTCACATATCTGTCCGTTTGAGGTTGATAATATTGGTGAACAATATTCGCCTTCGGGAAGTTTTGCACATCTTGGACATTCAAAATTACCTTTTTTCTCTTTTTTATCAGATGCTTTTTTTTCAGAATATTTATTAAGATGTTCTAATTCTTTAAGTTTTGCATCAGCACCGGAGTACATCGACCGTAATTTGTAAAAATCAAATATCTTATATCCTGTTCCAACTCTTTTGGAAGTATAATATACTTTGCCTTTTGATTCTATTCTAATTGCTATGGCAAAAAATAAAAGAATAGGAGAAAGAAATAATAATGCAAAACCTGATACAAATATATCAAATAAACGTTTTATTATGGGTACATGATATATTCGGTCTTCTTTATATGTATCTTTAGATGTATCCGGATTTATTTTTTTAAATGTGCATAGAAAATTTAGTCTTGAATAAATATCGTCAATATTTATAGGCGGGGTGTAAAAATCATCAATTTTATTCCTTAAAGCTTGTGCGAATAATTTATCGCTTACTTCATTATGAACAACAATATATGGCAAAGTGTCCGGGATGTGTTTTGACCGTAGCATAACTCCAACATCAATTCCATTCATGCCTGGCAATATTTCTTCAGAAATAATTCCTTGAATATCCTTATTTTTTTTATAAATAGCTACAGCATCCAATCCATTTCTTGCTTCAATAACTTCAAATCTATCTGTGTTATTCTTTAGTATTTGAAATATTTCCAGCTCATTACCTATATATAAGATACGTAATATATTTGTATCTGGTTTGTTCATAAAAATAAATATGAAATTATTTTCTAGAAAGAAGAAGTTGAATTCTTATATCAAGTTCTTCAGGATTAAATGGTTTAACAATATAATCATTAGCCCCAAGCTTTAAACACTTAACCTTTTCGGTACTGCTTTCTATACCTGATAACATGATAAGAGGAATATCCTTGTAATAACCACTTGCTCTAACATTTTTAATGAAATCATAGCCATCCAAATTTGGCATTTGAATATCAGCGACAACTAAATCCGGTATATTACCTTCTTCCATCCATTTTATACCTTCCATTCCATCATTTTTGGTAATTACATTATAATTTTTTTTAAGGAAATTTTCCAATAAAATTCGAATACTTAATTCGTCATCTATAATTAGAATTTTTTTCTTCATAGTAGTAAGTTAATTTAAAATATGATAATCAAATAAATAAATTCCATTTTTAGCATTCAAGCAGTAACAAAAATAATTAAATTTTTATAAATGTGTTTATAAAAACATAAAGTTATTTACATAAAATAGTTAATAAGTAAAAAATATAATATGTAAACAAAAAAAGTTAAAACAATCATTTTGAATATCAGGTACTTAAGCAAAGTAATACATTTAGTAAAATTTGGCAAAAAAAAATCATTTTTCTTTTAGTATTTTTTGAAGTTCTGTAATTTCGTCTCTTAATCTTGCTGCTTCAATAAAATCAAGATTCTTTACAGATTTTTCTATCGCTTTTCTGTTTTTTAATATTACTTTTTTTATTTGGTCTTTGCTCATATATTTTACTATTGGGTCTGCGGCGATATGATTCTTGTCGGTTTCGATGTATGCTTTTGCTTCAACAGATTTAGTGTGTGGAGTATTAGTCTGGTCTAATAATGAATAATCTGATTTTTGAATTTGAGTTGGAGTTATTTTATGTATTTGATTATAACTGATTTGTTTTTCACGCCTTCTGATACTTTCATCTATTGTTTGTTGCATCGAAAAAGTTGTTTTATCAGCATACATAATTACTTTGCTGTTTATATTTCTTGCTGCTCTTCCTGCAGTTTGCGCAGAAAACCTTCTTTGTCAGCATCAAGAATTGCAACCAATGAAACTTCAGGTAAATCAAGTCCTTCGCGTAAGAGGTTTATACCGATCAAAACATCATAAACTCCAAGCCGTAAATCCCTCATTAATTCAACTCTTTCCATGGTTGGAACATCAGAATGAATATATCTGCTTTTTACATTTAAATTAAGTAGATACTTTGATAATTCTTCTGCCATTCTTTTTGTAAGCGTGGTTACTAATATTCTTTTGTTTTTGGAGATAACTTTTTCTATCTCATCCAATAAATCATCAATTTGGTTTAAGCTGGGTCGTATTTCAATAACCGGATCGAGCAGTCCGGTGGGGCGGATTAATTGTTCTACCACAACTCCTTCTGTTTTTTGAAGTTCATAATCGGCAGGAGTGGCACTAACATAGATAGTTTGATTTGTGATAGCCTCAAATTCATTAAATTTTAATGGACGGTTATCCATAGCCGAAGGAAGCCTGAATCCGTATTCAACAAGGTTTTGCTTTCGCGAACGATCTCCGCCAGACATAGCCTTTACTTGTGGAATAGTTACATGACTTTCGTCAACTATCAATACAAAATCATCAGGAAAATAATCAATTAGACAAAAAGGTCGTGCTCCTGTAGATCTGCCGTCAAAGTATCTTGAATAGTTTTCTATCCCCGAGCAATAACCCAGTTCTTTCATCATTTCAATATCATAAGTTACCCTGTCTTGCAGACGCTTTGCTTCAAAATTTTTCCCACATTCCTTAAAGAAGTCCACTTGTTTGAACATGTCATTTTGTATTTCTTTAATTGCACTTTTTATTTTATCCTGAGATGTAATGAAAATATTTGCAGGATAAATTATTATATTTTCATGTTCATCAAGTTTATTTCCTTTAACAGGATCAAATGATTCAATTAATTCAATTTCATCACCCCAGAAAAATATACGATAAGCAAAATCGGCATAAGCAGGGAAAATATCAACAGTATCTCCTCTTACTCTGAAGTTTCCATGTATGAATTCAATTTCAGAACGGGAGTATAAACTTGAAACCAGTTCATGTAAAAATTTATTCCGATTTTTAAGTTCTCCCTTTTTCAAATTAATCACATTATTTGTAAAATCTTCTGGATTTCCAATTCCATAAATACACGAAACCGATGAAATTACAATAACATCTCTTCTGCCGGAAAGTAATGATGAGCTGGTGCTTAAACGTAGTTTTTCAATTTGGTCGTTGATCGAAAGGTCTTTTTCAATGTAAGTATTGGTAACAGGGAGGTATGCTTCGGGCTGATAATAATCGTAATATGAAACAAAATATTCAACAGCATTATTTGGAAAGAAATGTTTGAACTCACTATAAAGTTGTGCAGCAAGTGTTTTGTTATGACTGAGTATTAATGCCGGACGATTAATTTCTTGTAATACATTTGCAATAGTAAATGTTTTGCCCGATCCGGTAACACCAAGCAAAACCTGTGTGTCATCACCACGAATAATGCCTTCAACCAATTGTTGTATGGCTTCGGGTTGATCTCCGGTGGGTTTATATTCTGATGTTAATTCGAATTTCATTAATCAATTTTAGTTGATACGAAATTAGTAAAATTTCTTCAAAAAAATGTTATTGTATTTGGCAATAGAGGAAATAAGGGAAATACTCCATTATTCCCAATTACAATCAATTACAACCAATTACAATCTCACTCTTTTGCCTCATTTATTCCCTTTTATTGAGAAATAACATGAAACAGGATAATGATCAGAAATATCAACTTTTTCAACTTTATAATTAAATGAATCAAAAAAGTCATCATAAAAAATATAATCTATCCTAAAAGCAGGAATGACACCGGCATAAGTTCTTCCTATTCCGCTTCCAGTTTTAATGAATGCATCATTAAGTCCATCAGAAATGTGCTCATAAGTATATGAAACAGGAGTGTCGTTAAAATCGCCACAAATAATAACAGGGTATGGTGCGTTTTTAATATGCTCAGTTATAATATTAGTTTGAGTAGCTCTTTTTTGAAAAGCAGTTTTAAACTTATTGATTATTCTTTTAGTTTTGTTTCCTGATCTTTCAACATCATCAGAATTGCTGATAATCCCTTTTACATACGAAAGTTCTTTGTGAGAAAGCATAATTGATTCAAGATGAAGATTGTAAATTCTGAAAGTATCTGATTGTGAAATAACATCTGCAAATATTCCGAAATTTCTTGTAGATTTATGTTCAAGTATTCCTTTATTTACGATTGGAAATTTGCTAAAGATAGCCATTCCTGCTATAATATTTTTACCCGGGCCAAAATAACTTTGATAATAATAATTGCTTGCATCAAGTTTTTTTTTCAGGAAAACTAAAGGGAAATAATAATTTTTTCCTTTCGAATGAAATTCCTGAATACAGGTGATTTCCGGTGCATCATTAATAAGGAAATCAAAAATTTCATTATTTTTTGCTGATTTCAAATAAACATTTTCAGTAAGATCATGAACATTATAAGTTAATACTCTGAAAGCGGTTTTATTTAAAGAAATTTTATCTTTAGTTTCAAATTGGATAAATCTTCCGATGAAATTAAAACCAATTAATACAGCAATTAATGAAATCAGAAAATAACGTTTCAGTAGCACTATCCACAGAATAATAAAAAACAGATTGATAAGTAAAATTATCGGATACCCAAGTCCGATAAATGAAAAAATCCATATTTTTAAAGGATTGATATATGGAGAAATATATGCAAGAATCAATAATAAAACCGCAAGAGAATTGATTAAGATCAATATCTTATAAAAAAAATTCAATGGTTTTATTGAGGGGTTTTTTCTGTTCACTTTTTATTACTCATTTTAAATAGTAATTCCTTCTCTTCTTTTGAAAGACTTTCATATCCTGATTTCGATATTTTATCTAAAATACTGTCAATTTTATTTTGATTACTTTTCTTTCTGTAATTATACTCTTCATCAGAAACCGATCTTTGTTTAGTGTAATGTGTAGAAGCAGAGCTTTTAGGTTTCATAAAAGATTTAAAAATCTTATTAAAATTAAAATGATTAAAATAATTATTAATATCAAATCCATTTTTCAAAAACATAATATAGGAAAACCCCCATAATGCTCCACCAATATGAGCTATATGACCACCGGGATTTCCTTTCTGAATACTTAAAATATCAATCAACACAAGAGCTATTGCGATATATTTCAGTTTTGTTCTGCCAAATAATATTAATGTTATGGAGTAATCAGGAACATAAGTTGCAATTGCGATTAATATTGCTAAAACCGAAGCCGATGCACCAAGTGCAATCGAGAGTGTTTTATATTCATTAAAAACAGGAAAAACATTAAAAGCAATAATGTAAAATAATCCGCCAATTAATCCACCCCAAATGTATGTGCTGAGTAGTTTTTTCGGACTAAGATATTCAAGAAAAATTCTTCCACTGAAATATAAAATAAACATATTAAAGAAAATATGGAAGAAACTTTCTTGCAAAAACATATATGTAAACAAAGTCCATGGACGTGATAATAAAACGGAAATATCTGAAGGAACAGCAAACCATGAGATAACCGGAGAGGTCATAGTATTATTAACTTGCTCAGTGAACAGCCAATAAATGAGATTAATAATATTTACAGCAATAAATACAATTATATTTATAATTATCAATCTTGATAAAATCGTTTTTCGTTTGAAAAATGATTTTATTTCATCTAAAGGATTTTGATTGTAGTAGTTCATTGATACCCCCTTCTCAACCTTCCCCCATCAGGAGAAGGAGTTACATCGTATAAGATTTCTAAGTTATTATTCTTTGTTGATTGTTTGTTCATTCTGTTTTACTTATTTCTCAATGCTTTTTGTAATTAACAAACATACTTCTGCATTTGCTCCATTATTCCATTACTCCAGTATTCCATTACTCCAGTATCCCAATATTCCATTACTCCAGTATTCCAATATTCCATTACTCCAATATTCCAGTATTCCAATATTCCAGTATTCCAATATTCCAATACTCTATCACTCCAGTATTATTTCTTTACACTTTCTTTTTCCAATATTTTATAAGAAAAAATCCAAAGATCATTCCACCGAGATGGGCAAAATGTGCAACATTACTTGTTGTGTCGTAAAAGCCCGAGAACAATTCAATTGCTCCGTAAATGATAACGAAATATTTTGCTTTTATTGGGAAGGCAAAATAAATATATATCAGAGAATTTGGGAACATCATTCCAAAAGCAAGCAAAATGCCAAAAACAGCTCCTGATGCACCAATTACAACAGGTGCATTTAAAAAGTCGGTTTTGTAAATCGACATATAATCAATGGCAGTTTGCAAAGCTCTTTCAGGATTTGATCCAATCAGATTATTATAACTTCGTACAAATGTTTGATAGTGATTTTGCATTTCATAGGATGAAATCTGGAAATTTGAAGAATCAAGGAACTCTTTAACTTTTATATTTGACGGATTTTGAACAAAGTCTTGTATTGCATCCAAAACAGGAGATACCTGAAAATAAAAAACAACATAATGAACAATAGCAGCTCCTATTCCTGTAATTATATAATAAGTAAGAAATCGTTTTGGTCCCCAAACATTTTCCAGTACATTTCCGAACATCCACAAAGCAAACATGTTAAATAAGATGTGTGAAAATCCACCATGCATAAACATATATGTGATGAACTGAAAAACACTGAATTTTTCTGAAGCAATATAATGAAGTCCAAGGTAATCTACAAGGTCTATTCCCCATGCATTTTGTAAAGTAATAGTAGCAAGAAAAAACACTCCGTTAATTATTAGAAGGTTTTTTACTACCGGCGGCAGTACCCTGAATCCTTGTGGTCTGTATTGATTTGACATGTTATTATGTTTATTGGTTCTACAGTTATTTCATCATTTACGCATTCAATCATTAATTCATAATAGAACCGGTTTATTTAAAAATTGCACTTAATTCCTCAAAAGAAATTATATGAATTGTTGATTTTCCTCCCGGAGATTTCTCAGGTATTTGACATGCAAAAAGCTCATCAATAAGTATACCCATTTCTTCAATTTGGAGTTTTTTTCCTGCTTTTACTGACAAATTTACAGCCATCGAACGAGCAATATTTATTTTTCTATCCAAATGAAGATCGAGCATATTTTTTTTATAATTCTCAATTATCCCTTCAAGAGTTTCTTTAATATTACTGTTTGAAATATCGGGAGGAGTACCATTAACAACAAATGTGTTTCTTCCAAATTCCTCAATATCAAAACCTACATTCAAAATATCTTTTCTTATATCTTTAATTATTTCTGCATCACCTGGAGTGAAATGAATACTTTGAGGAAAAAGTTCTTGTTGAGAAGGTCCTTTTTTATTCTCAAGCATTTTAAGAAAACGTTCATAAAGAATCCTTTCGTGTGCATTTTGTTGACTAATTATTAATACACCGGATTTAATAAATGTAAGGATAAAACGATTTTGGATTTGAAAAATTTTTCTGTCTTGATAATCATTTTCAATATTACTCATTATTGATTCAACAAGATGCTTGTCGGTATCTTTTGCCGTATCAGGTATTTCAAAAAGATTATTTTTGGTTTTTTCTCCTGAAAATAATACATCCCAATTTTCAGCATTTGATCTTTCTCTTTGCGATTGAAACTTAGGTTGGTGCGTTTCAAAAGGATTATATTCCGTTTTAATTTTTTGAAATGGATTAACAATAGGTTTGCCTTGTGGGTGATTAGGAATATTAAAACTTTGTTCAATATCAAAATCTATTGTAGGAGTGATATTATATTTTCCGAGACCTTGTTTAATTGCTGCTCTTAAGATGGCATAAATCAGCTTATTATCCTGAAAATTTACTTCTGTTTTGGTTGGATGAATATTAATATCAATTTGTTTTGGATCGATATCAAAATAAATAAAATATGAAGGAAAAGCTTTGCTTGGCAATAACTCTTGAAAAGCATTATCCACAGCATGATTAAGATATGGATGCTTGATAAATCGTTTGTTTACAAAGAAGTATTGCTCACCACGGGTTTTTTTTGCAAACTCAGGTTTACCGATAAAACCGGAGATATTTACCTTATCGGTTTTTTGTTCAACAGGAACTAATCGTTGGCTGTAATTACTTCCCATTACCCCTACAATTCTTTGTTTTAAGTTAGAGATAGGTAATTTTAAAATTCGTCTTTCATTATGAACTAATGAAAATTCAATATCAGGATTAACAAGAGCTATTCTGTTAAATTCCTCAATGATATGTCTTGTTTCAACAGTATCAGACTTTAGAAAATTTCGTCTTGCCGGAACATTAAAAAACAAATTTTTAACAGAAATATTTGTGCCATCAGGACAACTGATAGCCTCTTGAGCTTTTACTTCAGATCCTTCGATACTGATATGAGACCCAAGTTCGATATCAGGTAATTTCGATTTTATATCAACATGGGCAATGGCTGCAATTGAGGCAAGAGCTTCGCCACGGAAACCCATCGTCCTTATAGCAAAAAGATCATCAGCAGATTGAATTTTTGAGGTGGCATGTCTTTCGAAACTCATTCTTGCATCAGTTTCAGACATTCCACAACCATTATCAATAACTTGCATTAAAGTTTTTCCGGCATCTTTAATAATAAGTTTTATTTCGGAAGCACCGGAATCAATAGAATTTTCGAGCAATTCTTTAACAGCAGAGGCAGGTCGCTGAATAACTTCCCCTGCTGCAATTTGATTTGCAACGGAATCCGGTAATAATTTTATTATATCAGACATTAATTTGGAATGAAAATTTGAACTATTTTCTGAACTAAATCAGTAAAAAAAATAAGATAAACCGACATAATAGCGATCAACAAATAAATAACAAATTTCATACTTGAGGTTTTTTCTTTAGTATTTGTTTCACCTTTACGCCATCTACGTTGTAATTCACCTTTCATCATTGCACTACTGTCATGAGAATTATCAAGTCCCAATTCTCGTTTTCGCTTTTCTCTGTCATCCTTTTTTTTATCGTAATAAAGAGGCTTATATTCAAAAGCTTTAGGTTTTGATCGTTTAAAGAAAACTATCTTCATGTTTGATTAGTATTGATTTTTGCAAAAATACCCATTTTATTTTAGATTTGAAATTTATTTGATCATGATGATAAATGATATAATTTTGTAATGATATATTAAAACTAAGATTATGAGTAAAGTCAATGAAAATAAATTAGATAAATTATTGGTAGTGGGGGATAGGGTTTTGATTAAGCCAAAAACTATGTCAAATAGATCAAAAGGAGGATTGTTTTTACCTCCCGGGTATAAAGAAAAAGAAGAAATAAGAATGGGATATGTTATGAAATGTGGACCGGGGTACCCAATTCCGCTTCCAAGTGAAAATGACAAAGAACCATGGGAATCAAAAGAAAAAACCAATTACGTGGCATTGCAAGCACAGGAAGGTGATCTTGCAATTTTTATGCAAAAAGGTGCTATTGAAATTGTTTATAATAACGAGAAGTATTTTATTGTTCCTCAACACTCAATTCTTCTACTCGAAAGAGATGAGAAACTTTTCGATTAAAAAAAGCTACCCGATAACCGGATAGCTTAATAAATTAAGTTAATTTATATTTATGAGTCTGGTCTAAAAAGTAATAAATCATGTTGATAGTCATCGGATGACTTTCTATTTAATTGATACACAAATTTAATATTTTGTAATTTTTTTGAATATAAGTCATCCGATGACTTTTTAGATTGGACTCATTTATGGTACAACATAAATATTATTATCATTTCTATATCCCGGATCAGTATTGTTATACCAATCAGTATATAAAGTACCACCACTTTCAGCCCATTCAACAAAATGCAGGTATGTATCAATTATTTCAATTTTCTCTTTTGGATATTCAAAACTTTCGTAGATATTAATTGCCCATGGTAAATTATTTGATGTTTTGTAATATCTATTTGTTGAGGGATCAGAATCATCATCAAATGTTCCAAAATAACTTGCATCAACAAGGTCAGTTGGTTCATAATCCGGTAAATGAATTTCAACATCTCTGTCGAGATTTACTATAATAAACGGGTTGAAATTTGGAATATCAATTTGAGCTAAAGTATATGTGTTATCAGTAATATCCATTGTAATAGTCATGGTAACCGGAGCAACATAAGTAGCCGATGGTGTAGTGTTCACTCCAATTCCTTGTCCGGGATGTGCCATAATATTAAAGCTGTTGTCGAAAATAATTATTGTTGGTTTAGATTGTCCTGCTTCAGTACCATTCCCGTTAAGGGTGATATATCCTTCCTGAAGATTATATCCGGTAACAGTAATATCAGATGCAACAACATTATTATTTGGAAGTTGGAAACCAAAACCATTTTGAAATCCTGCACCAAATGCTTTTATAATAAATGACCCGAATATTTCCACAACCTTATTTGATGAGTTTGTTACCATTTGGAATCTGTAATCACAAACAAGGTCGTTAAAGTCATAATCGCCTTTGCCAGGCCACATATCTTCATAAGCTAATGTTCCATAATCACTGGCAGGAAAGTAGTTGTCAAATGCACGATCAGAATCGTTAGGATAATCATCATCAACATCCGATACTCCGTCACCATCGGTATCAGTAGCTGTTGTAATAGTTATAGTTACTGTTGCCTGATCGCATAAAGAAGGAGTACCGTCATCACAAATTTGATAAACATAAGAATCAGTTCCCGAATATCCTGTGTTTGGAGTATAAGTAAATGTACCATCAGCATTTTGAACAACAGAGCCATGAGTAGGATCAGTTATCAAAGTTGTATTAACTGTAATATTATTTCCATCAGGGTCACTATCATTTGTTATTACATTGCCGGATACTGCTGTATTAATGGGAGTAACATAACTATCATCAACTGCAACAGGAGGGTTATTACTTGTACAATTGTAAACTTGTTGGAATTCAGCTAAAGTAAAACTAGCTATCTGGCTATTATTTCCTGCTTTCGCAGATGTTTGTTGATCTTGTAATGAAGTTAGAGTATAAGTAATAGTAAACTTACCATCATCACCATCACCAATACCTGATGTACCTTCAATTTTAAAGCCATTAAATGGATCACTTCCAAGGTTCCATCCCATATCAATATTGCCATAAGTCATTCCTCCTTCAATTACATTAACACTAATATCTGAATATGTAAATTCATCAGCTTCAACTGAATAATGAGATAATTCTTTACATCCCTGAGAACCTCCTCCAGGGCAACCATTATGTTCTACAGTTAAAACAATTGTGTAATCAGTACCATCATAAGTTACTGATGAAATAGTAGTGAAAAATCCTCCTCCATTTGCTTTAGTTACAGTACAGTTATTTAAATCTCTAAAACCAAAATCAAAATCATTATAATTACTATTTCCTCCTGTAATATTTTGGTAATATATTAATGAAGTTGTAGCTGAATAATAATCAGGGACAGTAGTCATATCCACTTCAATAGTGTAATTTGCTGCTCCATTATAGTTAATTTTGTATTTTCCATCTGATTCTGAATAATCTTGTTTATAGTAACTTCCATTCTTTTTAGCTACTATTCTAACTCCATGGATACCGCTCTCTCCGGCGTCCTGAATGCCGTTACCATTAATATCTTCCCATACTTTATTACCAAAATGACCATTACATTTCTGGGCATAAGAATTATTTACGGAAAAAAGTAATGAGAAAATAATTAATAAAACAGGAATATAGCTAATTGATATTTTGTTTTTTGTCTTCATGATAAATATTGTTAAAATGATTATAGAATTTTTGTAAATATAAAAAATTATTAGATAAACTTATAATTTATTTCATTTCCTGATATAGGAATATTTGTTGACGCACCTTTATACATTACGTTTATTTCTAAAGCATAAGTTGGAATTGTAATTTTAGTAGAATAGTTATCTCCTAAATTGAAAAATGCTTTATGATAAATATCACCATCAAGAGATTTAATATAGATTACTTCATTTATGTCAAATCCTGTGAAGTTAACTATAATATCTTTGGTTGTTTTCCAATTAAAATCAGAGTTTACAACCATTTCTGACATGGATGTAATTTCTTCATTTGTCTGATTATCTTCAACAATTTGATCCCAGTCTTTTTGACAAGATGTGAGTGCAAAAATAATTACAATTAATAATAATATGGTCTTTTTCATGATATTTTGATTTTAATATTAATTTTTAATATATTCTTTATATCACAAAATCAACACTCATACCAATATTGTAAGTATCAGAAAAACAGCGTGTAAGTAAAATCCATGAAATATAAAAATTCCCAAAATTGGAATTATTGTCTAAAGATGAAAGGTCTGTTAATTTGGGAGATAATAAAAAAGACTGCCGAAAACCGACAGTCTTTATATAAAAGATGGTTAATTTAAATTTAATTTATGCTTTTGCAAGTACCGGAAATTTCTGCTGAGCAAGATAAAAACTTCCAAAGAAAACAATATTAAAGAAGATGCCTCCCAATATTGAGTTTAGGAAAAATGAAATTCCATAAGAACCGTTATTAAAAAATATTAATCCGGCAGTATAACTTTCAAGTAATCCTATAAAACTTTGTGGGTAAAGCGGATTTCCAAGCCATGCGGCAAAATTTGTAATAAGAAAGAAAACTATTGAAGAACCAACTGAAGCAGCTAAAATACTTCCTGCGTTTACATTTTTTCTTAAATAAAAACCTAAAATAACAACAATTGCAAAACTTGCATATACTGCTATCATACTATTATGAAACCCAATAATTAGGTCGCTTACCAACAAAGCAGCGAATGGTATAATAAATGCAAGATATTTTTTGGTAAAATATGTGCCGCCAAATAAAGCGATAGCAGCAATAGGAGTAAAATTTGGCCAATGAGGAATAAGGCGCATTACGGCACCAAATATTACAATTGAAATAATAAAAATTAATCGAGGTGATAGTTGCTTAATCATAATTATTAGTTATTAGTTATACTGCAAAAATAAATAAATCATTTTAATTAAGAATAAATATTTGTGAAAAAATATTTAATAATAACCTATCTTTGTTAAATATATTAAAATAATTTAGAAATTATGTTAAAATTTATTCAAAAAAATCTTATCCGTTTAGGTTATAATCTTGTTAAGTTCAATGAATTACCTGGTGATGTTGTTGAAAAAGATTTTCTAAAATATTATGAAAAAGATAAACAATTTACAATGACATCATTATTTAGGATGTACGCCTTGTATTATGCAACAAAATATGTTATTGAAAATAATATTGAAGGTGATATTGTTGAATGCGGAGTATTTAAAGGTGGAAGTAGCATGTTAAGTGCCGATATGCTGGTTGAACGAAATTTATTTGATAGAAAGCTGTATTTATACGATACTTTTAAAGGTATGTGCAAACCGACTGATAAAGATCTTTATCATGGTTTTCAACAAAAAGCACTAAAAGATTGGGAAAGACGGGAAACCGATTCACACAATACCTGGTGTTATTCTCCTATCGAAGAAGTAAAAGAAAATATGTTAAGTACAGGATATCCTGAGGAAAAAATGGTTTTTATTAAAGGAAAAGTTGAAGATACAATTCCTGAAACTGTTCCGGAAAAAATATCTCTTCTTCATCTTGATACCGATTGGTATGAATCAACTTATCATGAACTGGTTCATCTTTTTCCATTGCTTAGTAAAAACGGAGTGTTAATCATTGATGATTATGGATATTGGCAGGGTTGCCGCGAAGCTGTCGATCAATATTTTGGAGAAAATAACATTAAAATGCTTTCCAATCGTATTGATTATAATGGAAGAATGTATATAAAAACAGAAAATTAATAATAATCAGTCTTAAAGTATTTATATTTTTTTCTGAAAATCAAATTTTATAACAATGCGAAAATTATTCTTATTTCTTCCGGTATTAATATTATTATTATTTAGTGCTTGTAATCAAATGAAAGAAAAAGTTGACCTTGTTGTTTATAATACAAAAGTTTATACTGTTGATAATGAATTTAGTGTTGCGGAAAGCTTTGCGGTAAAAGATGGAAAGTTTTATGATGTAGGTACAAACGAAGACATCCTTAGTAAATATTCTTCAGATAAAAATTATAATGCTGTTGGATTAGTTATTTATCCCGGATTTATTGATGGTCATTGTCATTTTTTTCATTACGGAATGGGCATACTTCGAAATGCTGATCTTACGGGAACTTCATCTTTTAATGAAATTCTTGAGATATTAAAAGAACATCAGAAAAATAATCAGGGTGAATGGTTGATTGGAAGGGGATGGGATCAGAATGATTGGGGAATAATGAAATTTCCCGACAAGGAAAAACTTGATAAATTATTTCCTGATACTCCTGTTTATCTTGTTAGAATTGATGGTCATGCTGCATTGGTAAACAGTAAAGCATTAGAAAAAGCGGGGATTACAAAAAACACTAAAATAAGTGGTGGAGAAATATTTATTAAAAATGGTGAACCTACCGGAATATTAATTGATAATGCAATTGAACTTGTATCATCAATAATTCCAAAACCTGACAGATTACAAAAAGAAGAAGCTTTGTTAAGTGCTCAGAAAAACTGTTTTCTGGTTGGCTTAACTTCCATTGTGGATGCAGGCTTGCCAATGACAACGATAAAATTAATAGATTCTCTTCAAAAATCAGGAGAACTTAAAATGCGCATAAATGCAATGTTGAGTTCAGAAGATGAAAAATTTGAAGAAAATATAAAAAATGGAATTATCAAAACTCCACGACTAACAGTCAGATCAATAAAACTATTTTCAGATGGTGCCTTAGGTTCAAGGGGAGCAATGTTAAAAAAACCTTATTCTGATGATGAAGATAATTGCGGATTTCTTGTTAAAGATACTGAGTATTATAATAAAATGTGTAAAAAAGCTTATGATAATGGATTTCAGGTTAATACTCATGCTATTGGCGATTCTGCAGTAAAATTTATGTTGTTAACTTATGGCGAAATATTAAAAGATACAAATGATTTGAGATGGAGAATAGAACATTCTCAAATTATTGATACTGCCGATATTAATCTTTATAATAAATATTCTATTATTCCTTCGATACAGGCAACACATGCAACTTCTGATATGTATTGGGCTGAGTATCGGCTTGGAAAAAATAGAATGAAAGGTGCTTATGCCTATAAATACCTTTTTGAGCAAAATGGCTGGCTGATAAACGGTACTGACTTTCCTATTGAAAAAATTAATCCAATGTACACTTTTTATGCCTCAGTTGTTAGAAAGGATTTGGAAGGATATCCTGAAGATGGTTTCCAAATGGAAAACGCACTCAGCAGGGAAGAAGCACTAAAATCAATGACAATATGGGCTGCCAAAGGTAGTTTTGAGGAAAATGAAAAAGGAAGTATAGAAAAAGGGAAATTAGCTGATTTTGTTATCCTTACACATGATATAATGAAAATACCGGAAGTAAAAATTCCGGATGTAAAAGTAGTCAGAACATATATTAATGGGGAGGCTGTGTTTGCGTATAAGTAGTGTCTGTCGATAAAGTGCGAAAGTTAAATTAAATATTAAAAATCACAAATGACAAATACTAAATTTCAAAAAATTGCTGACTTTAAAGACAGACACTAAGTAGTTTGGTTGTAATTGGTTGTAATTTATTGTAATTGGTTGTAATTTGATGCTGATTTTTTTAACCTGAAACCCGAAATCCCGACCTCCTCTGTCGGTACGGGACTTCACTTCGTTCAGCCTGAAACTAGAAACCCGAAACACGAAACCCGAAACTCAAAACTGTTTTTTTCAACAAAAAGCGTAACAATCAAAAAAGAAATTACTAATTTTGCAGTCTAAAAGGACTCGTAGCATAACTGGATAGTGCACCTGATTACGGATCAGGAGGTTGTGGGTTCGAATCCCTCCGAGTTCACGAAAAAAAGCACGCTTTTTAGAGCGTGCTTTTTTTATGTATTTTTGCTTTAAAAATTATTTTATGCAAAAATCAAATCTCTTAAAGGATTTTTTCAGGATTTATGGAAATCAGGAAAATTCCCCTCAATTATTTTTTTCTCCCGGGCGTGTAAACCTTATCGGAGAACATACTGATTATAATGGTGGCTTTGTGCTTCCCTGTGCTTTAAGTTTCGGAACATATCTTGTAATCAGAAAAACAAATGATGATAATGTAAAATTTGCTTCTGCCAATTTTGAACTGAAAAAGAGTGTTTCTCTAAAAAATCTTAAAGAAAAAGTAAATGGCGAATGGGTTAATTTTCCTCTCGGGATAATTGATCAGTTTTCAAAAAAAGGGAAACAGATTTCAGGACTTGAATTTTATTATTCCGGCAATATTCCAAATGAAGCAGGTTTGTCATCATCAGCGTCAATTGAACTTGTAACTGCTTTTGCTCTCAATGATCTATTTGGTTTTGATTATTCAATTATTGATCTTATTATGCTTTCGCAGAAATGCGAACATGAATTTATTGGTGTGAAATGCGGGATAATGGATCAGTTTGCTGTTGGTATGGGAAAAAAAGATCATGCTTTGTTTCTTAATTGTAAAACGATGAAACATATTCCGGTACGGTTTAAACTTGACGGATACAGATTGATAATAGCAAACACTAATTTGAAACGTGGACTATCTTCATCAAAATATAACGAAAGAGTTTCTGAATGTGCTCGGGCTGTTAGTGATATTTCTAAAGTGATGGAAATAAATGATCTGAGCGATTTAAGTATTGATTTGTTTAATGAAGTAAAAAATGAGATAAAAGACAATACTGTAAAACAGCGAGCAACGCACGTTGTTTATGAAAACAACAGAGTTTTGAAAGCAGTAAAAGCACTTGAACAAAACCAATTGGAAACATTCGGAAAATTAATGATTGAGTCGCATAATTCGCTTCGGGATAAATATGAAGTTACCGGTTTTGAACTTGACACTCTTGTTGAAGAAGCCTTGAAAATTAAAGGAGTTATTGGTTCCAGAATGACAGGTGCAGGTTTTGGTGGATGTACGGTTAGTATTGTAAAAGATGAGTTTGTTGAAGAATTTCAACATAAAGTAGGGGAGGAGTACTTCAAAAAAACCAAACTCAAACCCGATTTTTATTTACCGGAAATTGGTGACGGAGTGAGGGAAGTTTGAAGTCGGAAGATAGAAGTTTGAAGATGTCCAGAAGGACTTCCTACGGTTGAAAGGGCAATCTTACTCTTGGTCTCTTTCCG
>JAIORY010000061.1 GCA_021107915.1 Bacteroidales bacterium
ACATGCTCAAGGAGTTTGGAATTTTGTTCCATCTCTTTTTTTACCAAAAGATATACTTCCTGATAATTGATAGTGTCGGAAAGTTCATCTGTCTCCTCCGATTTTGATGTGTCGGTTTCTATTTCCAGATCAACAATAAAGTTTGTGCCTATTACCTGCTCTTCCTCAAAACAGCCGTGATAGGCAAAAAATTTCATTCCATTTAAAGATATTTGTGACATAGTGTTTGTTTCTTGTTGCTGATTGAACCGCTTAGCGCCTTAGAGGCGCTTAGCGGATGATTCTTGATTCTTGATCCTTGATTCTTGATCCTTGATTCTTGATCCTTGATTCTTTAAAATCTAAATTCTTAAATCATAAATCTAAAATCAATTATTTTTTTATCTTCTCAATTCCATTATTAATCCGCTCTACCACTTCTTCTTTCCCAATTATTTCAGCAATATGAAAAAGTGATGGTCCTTTTCCTGAACCAACGAGACAAAGCCGTAGTGGATTTAAAACTTTTCCAAATGAAAGTTCGTTTTTCTCGATATAGTTTTTGACTGTTTCTTCGATAATCTCTGATTTAAAATCCTCAATATTTTCAATGACCTCAAGGATTTTTTTCATGGTATCAGAAGTGTCTTCTTTCCATTTTTTCTTAACAACTTTAGGATCATATTCTGTTGGTTTTTGGAAGAAAAAGAAAGACTGTTTCCAGAAATCAGACACAAAACTTGCTCTTTCTTTTATCAAATCTACAACTTTAATAACTAATTTGTCTGAAACTTCTATTCCTTTTTCTTTAAGGATTTCCTGATAAAGAAAAGCTAATTCTTCGTTATTTTTATTTATCAAATATTGATGGTTAAACCATTTTGCTTTTTCAGGATCGAATCGTGAACCAGATTTGCCGATTCTGTCTAAAGAAAATATTTCTGTTAATTCTTTCATTGAAAATATTTCCTGTTCGGTACCGGGATTCCAGCCCAACAAAGCAAGGATATTAATAAACGCATCGGAAAAATATCCCGATTCGCGATAACCGGAAGAAACTTCATTTGTATTAGGATTTGTCCATTCAAGAGGAAAAACAGGAAACCCGAGAGCATCGCCATCGCGCTTACTTAATTTGCCTTTGCCGTTTGGTTTTAAAATTAAAGGCATGTGAGCAAACTCAGGCATTTCATTTTCCCAACCCAAAAATCTGTAAAGAAGCACATGTGAGGGTGTAGAATTTATCCATTCCGAGCCTCTGATAACATGTGATATTTTCATTAAATAATCATCAACAACATTTGCTAAATGATAAGTCGGCATACCGTCTGATTTAAAAAGTATTTTATCATCAAGCAGTGAAGAATCAAAACTTATTTTTCCATGAACAAGATCCGTAAATTCAACTTTTTCGTTTTCAGGAACCTTTAAACGAATCACATGAGGAGTATTTGATTCGATGAGTTTTTCAACTTCATCTTGGCTTAAATTGAGAGAATTTCTCATTGCAGTTCTGCTAAGAAAATTATACTGCTGATTTTCGCTTTTTTCTGCTTTCAGTTTTTCACGCATTTTTTCAAGCTCATCAGGAGTGTCAAAAGCATAATATGCAAAGCCGTCATTAATTAGTTGCTCTGCATATTTTTTGTAAATATCTTTTCGTTCCGATTGTCGGTAAGGAGCGTACTTCCCTCCTACTCCAACGCCTTCATCAATTTTTATATTACACCATTTTAGGGAATTCACAATATAATCTTCAGCACCTTTTACGTATCTGTTTTGGTCGGTATCTTCAATTCTTAAAATAAAAGTTCCATTATGTTTTTTGGCAAACAAATAATTAAACAACGCAGTTCTAACTCCGCCAATATGCAGCGGTCCTGTTGGACTGGGGGCAAATCTTACTCGTACTTCTTTTGTGTTCATTGTATTCTGATTTTGGGCTGCAAAGGTAAGAAAATATAGCCTCTTATAAAACTAAACTGACTTGTTGGCTAAATATTATTTTGATGTGCTGGGAATAAAATAAAAGTTATAAGTTGGAGTAAGAATATGAGTTTTACGGAAAACTATGATTTGTTTATTCAACATAATCAATAAAACTTAGTAAAAAATATTGCTACCACCTCACAAACCTTATTAACCTTATTACGGAGAAAAGCAATAATAAGAAATTCCTAAATAATAATAATTGCCTTTTTATTATGTCGATAGTTAATGAGTAGTGTTACTTAAAAATATTATAAATACTTTTTTACTTCCAGCACATCAAAATAATATTTAGCCGTTTTTTATTAAATTTAAATTTATTTTTTATATATTTGCAACTTAATAATATGTTATGCCAATGAAAACTAAGATTTTGAATATCAAAATTATTGAAGGATGGATAAAAAAATGCTAAAGTATATTTTCACAGGATACATTGAAAGCTCATTATATCATGCCGAATATGATAAACTTGAGGATGGTACATATTCTGGACGAATACCATTATGCAAAGGTGTAATTGCTTTTGGTAAAACTTTAAAAGAATGCGAAAAAGAATTGCAATCCACTCTTGAAGATTGGATTCTGGTTGGATTGAAATTGGGACATTATATTCCGGTTATTGACGAATATGATTTAAACAAGGAACCTCATGAATCAATGGCATCCGTGTAAACGTCGCATTTTTATTAAACGACTTCGAAAATTAGGTTTTGTTGGACCATATTCGGGAACACGACACCAATTTATGGTTTATGAAAATCATCGTTTGACTATCCCATCAAATTCCGAATATTCAATTCCACAGTTACGAATGATGATAAGAGAGATAGAAGCGATTATAAATCAAACTATTTCACCTGACGAATGGAATAATTTGGCATAATGAGTCCAATCCGAAAAGCCAAAAAATAAAAAATGCCACAAAAACACTTTTAGGAGTGGACACAATAATGGAATGAAGAAGTATTACAAATCAGAAACCTCAAACCCTAAACCAAATAACCATAACTAATTTATAATAAATTTCTTTGTCATTATATTATTATCATTTCTAACTGTAATAAAATAAATACCGCGACTTAAATCATTAACATAAATTTTCTCATATGCTTTTGTAGTTGAAATTTTCATAATTTCCTTGCCGGAAATGTCGGTAATGATTATGTTTCGTGAGATGATATTTTTATTTACGAAATTTAAATGCAAAACGTCTTTTGCAGGAATCGGGCCAAGTGTAAAATAAATCGGATTTTGTATTTCTTCAATTCCGTGAATAATGCTGTTTATTAATTTGATATTCCAATTGTCAGGATCAACAGAAATTGAATCAATAGATTTATTTATCGGTATTGTATAACTTTCTAAGTTATTTTCTTGAAACAAAAACAAGGAAGTATCCGAGTCATCAGTAAAATATAATTTATATTCCATCAACATATTAAAAAGTGTAATTGTTTCTGTTGAGGTAGTTTGTGTAGAACTAAGAATAAAATTATCTTCATTCTGATTCCAGATAATATCGTAAATTGGATAGCCTTCGCCAAAATACCACTGATTGAAAAACTCAGTAAAATCCATTCCGGAGGTTTCATTCAGGACACTGAGAAAATCCAAACCTGTAGCTGTGCTATCCGCATAAATTGATTGGAAATTTTGCAGCACCTCAAAAAATAAATCATCATCCTGAAGTTCAAATCTAATCATGTGAATAATACTTGCTCCTTTGTTATATGATAGTCTCCCATCGAAAATTCTACCAATTGAATCTGTTTCTTCAACAGGAATATATATACTTCCACCCGTCTCTGACAAAACATGATTATGTACAATTTCTAACCAAAGTTGAGGCCAATGCGCTCCGGCAATAAATTCGTGAGCCAGATAATCTGTATAAGTTGCAAATCCTTCGTTAACCCAGATATCGCTCCATGTGGCACAGGTAACATTGTCGCCAAACCACATGTGACCAAGCTCATGAGCTACAATTCCAAAGCCGAAATAACCAATTGTGGTCATAGTTTGATGCTCCATTCCTCCCGGTATTTCTGACAAGCAATGTCCGTATTTTTCTTCATGAAAAGGATATAAAGAATATAAATCAGAAAATAATTCAATAAATTCTTTTGTTCGATCAATACCGGCTTTATAATGTTCAAGACATCCTGGACTGTCGTAAATAAAATTTTGTATCAATAACGAATCCCCATTCATTGCTTCCGGTTTTGCATAAATTGAATAATCAATATAATCTGCTACTGAAAACGAAATCAAATAATAATCAATCGGATATTTAGATTTCCATTCGTAGCGGAGTTTTCCGTTTGGCATTGGCGTAACCGCTGTGAGCAATCCCTCTGACCCTGCCTTATTTGTTGAGTCTGTTGTGAGAAAAACCCAAACTGAATCTGCTTTATCTTGAAGGTTTTGTTTACAGGGCAACCATTGATTTGCATTAAATGGTTCGGATAATGTCCATGTTACATTTTTATCCCAGTCCTCTGAATATGCTGTAGTAACTCCGGAAAAAAATCCTCCTGTTGGTGGCATTCCATGGTAAAATATATTTGCTGAAATATTTTCTCCGGTTAAAAGTGGATTGATCAAAGGGACGAAAACATAATCATCCTCATGAAAAAAATTAAGTTTATCATCATTAAAAATAATAGAATCGACTGTAAGTTCCTGAACAAGTTCAAATGCAAAAGTATCAAGAACGACTACTTGTGAAACAGCGTCAATTCTTACATTTCCTGAAATGTAAACAGTATTGTTCTCCACATTTAAATCAAGAAAATAAAACTTGACATCGTAATCCTGCAAAAGATCATTTTGAATATTTCTATTAAATTGAATTTGTTTATTGAAATGTTTAGCATGACTACAATTAAAATGATTAGAAATATCCTGTGATTTTTGTCCGAAAATAAGGGAATTAGAAACAATCAGGATTGTAAATATTATTAGTTTTTTCATGTTTTTATAAAGTTAAATTTTCAAAGATTAAAATTAGCTTCTGGAATGATCCTTATGAATAAAATGTTATTTTTATTTGTTTTCAAGTGCCAAATATGAAGCATAATAAATAGGTACAAACTCTAATTTTTGATTTTCAGTTATTCCGTGTTCAGCATGAGAAAATATGTATGCTTTTTTAATGTCAGGAAACTGTTTCAAAAGCAAGTGCAAACTTTTAAGGCTGCCATAGCTGCTGCTTTTTACTTCAACCGGAAACACTTCATTGTTTTTTACCAGCAGATAATCAACTTCAGCATTACTGCTTTTAGATTGTCTTGACCAATAATAAAGATTATTTTGTCCGGCTGCTAAAAATTCCTGTCCCACAAACTGCTCTGCCATTGCTCCCTGAAAAATTTTATTCATATTATGCTTAATATCCAAAAAACTGTTGTTTAGACCGTTTATGTTAGCCATCAGTCCAATATCCAAAAAAACGGATTTGAATTTTTTTTCATTTGCACCAGCCTCTAACGGTATGCCTGACGGGCTTGTTGCTTTTACCTTTCTGAGCAAACGGGCATTTGTAAGTGCAAAAAAAGCATTTTTTATAGTTGGATTGGAAAACCCACTTGCCAAATGAGAATACTTTATTTGTTTACCTGTGGATTTCCCCGATGCAGACAAAACCATATTCAGGCATTCTCTGTTAACAGAAGGCGAGTACTTTGAAAAATCCTGTGCATAAGTATAAAGCAAGTCGGAATGGATTTCGAAAACTTCCGACATTCTCCCTTTTTCGGAGAAATGTCTAACAGCTTCGGGCATGCCACCAACAAAAAAATAGGTAAAAACATCTTCCAGTATTGTTTTATGGATAATAGGAGAAAGTTTGACAGGAAATGAATTTATGATTTCATTTATTTTTTCTTTACCGCAAGCCCGCATAAATTCAGAAAAGCTCATAGGTAGCATTTCAAGTGTTTGAACCCTGCCTACAGGAAATGAAATGTTTTTTAGTGCAAATTCCAAGAGCGATCCTGCGGCAATTAAATGAACTTCAGGTAGCTGCTCATAGAAATACCTTAACGACATTATTGCTTTGGGACAATTCTGAATTTCATCAAAAAATAATAGGTCGTCTTCAAAATCTATTTTGGAATTCAACAAAATCTCCAGTTCGCCTACAATCCTGTGTGCGTCTAAATCCAATTCGAATACTTCTTTCCATTTTGGACTTTTCTCAAAATTGATTTGATGAACTTTGCCTTTATACTGTTTTCCAAATTCTAAAACACTATAGGTTTTTCCAACCTGTCTTGCACCCCTTATAATTAAAGGTTTACGTATGTTTGAATTTTTCCAGTCTTGCAATTTATTTAAAATATCCCTCTCCATATAAATTAGTTTATTTGCAAAAATAAAATATTTACTTTAAAAACACAAGGTTCTTTTTAAAATATTACTTTAAAAACACAAGGTTCTTTTTAAAATATTAATAAATTAGAAAGTTTTATTATTGGTATAATGTAATAGATAGAAAATGCTTCACATGGTTTAATGATATAAAATTAGTGTCTAAATGAAATCTGCTTGTGGATTAAAGGTAATAGCACAAATTATAACAACTAATTTATTCATACTTTTGTCAAATATAAGAATATATCGGATTTTGTCAAGCATTATAATAAAATATATCTGAAATTTTTCTGATAACAAAATGACTGATAATTATAAAATATTAATAGCAAAACTGGATAAATTTATCCGGAAATACTACACAAGTAAGCTTATCAAAGGTGTATTGATAAGTATTGCTGTTATTGGTTTGTTATATATTATTTTAAATTTGATTGAATATTATTCCTATCTTGAAACAATCCCACGTACCGTAATTTTCTTTACATTTTTGATGTTTAGTTTGGTGATTATTTACAGATTGATATTTTTACCAATTATAAAAATATTCAGATTCGGGAAAAATATTTCTTATAATCAGGTTGCTGATTTAGTGGGGAAACATTTCAATAATATCAATGATAAATTACTTAATACATTACAATTAAAAAAAATTAGCGAGTTAAGTAATAATGATTCTGATTTGTTAATTGCGAGTATTGATCAGAAAATAAAAGAAATAAAGTATGTTGATTTTAATTTAGCAATTGATTTTTCGATAAATAGAAAATTTCTGAAATATGCTTTAGTACCTATTTTTGTTGTTGTGCTCTTATTAATGATTGTTCCAGGAGTTTTGACCGAGCCTTCAAAACGAATAATTAATTATAATATTGAATATGAGAAACCTGTAAAATTTCAAATATTTATTTTGAATAAGAAATTAGAAGCTGTACAACAAGATGATTTTAAATTAAATGTAAAAGTAATTGGTGAAGAAATTCCTGATGAAATATCCATCGAATATCATAATAATATTTACAGATTAAATAAGTCAAGTAAGAATTTGTTTAATTATACTTTTAAGAACATTCAATCAAATGTAAAATTCAAGATTACTGCTGAAAAAATCAAAACGAAAATTTATGAAATTAAAGTTTTTCCGAAACCAATTATCCTAAGTTTTGAAACATTTCTTGATTATCCGAAATACACAGGCAAAACTGATGAAACGGTTATAAACAATGGTGATATTGTAATTCCTGAAGGTACGAATGTTAACTGGAAATTTTTCACAAAAGATGCGACAAGTATTTATTTTAAGATTGGGAAAACAATCAACCGATTAGAAAAAGGAAACTCAAATGTTATAAGCTTTGATAAAAAAATCCTGGAAAGTAGCACTTATTCAATAAAAATAGAGAATCAATATATAAAGAATTGTGATTCGCTGCAGTATAAAATAACTACAATTCCGGATGCTTACCCTTCAATTTTCATTACAGAAATTAGAGATACAATACTTGAAAGATATTTGTATTTCAATGGAATGATTAGAGATGATTATGGTTTTGCAAAATTAACTTTTAACTACTCCATCAATAATGATAATAATAAAATTAATGTTATAAATAAATCAAAAATTGAAATTGAAAAAAGCAAGAAACAAAACCGGTTTTATTACTCATTTGCTTTGGATACTATGAGTTTAAACCCGGGTGATAAACTGGAGTATTATTTTGAGGTTTGGGATAATGACCGGATAAATGGAAGTAAATCAGCAAAATCCCAGACAATGGAATTACGAATTCCAGATATTGAAGAGATTGAAAAAGAAATAAATAAAACTTCAAAAGAAATTGAAAACATTATTGAACAAAGTATTGATGAATCTGTAAAATTGAGAAAAAAGGCAGAAGAGCTTATTAAAGAACTCATCAATAAAGAAAATTTAAACTGGCAGGAAAAAGAGAAAATTGATGATTTGTTAAATAAACAGGAAAAGTTAAAAGAGAAAGTAAATAGTGCGATTAAAAAATTTGAGGAAAACAATAAAAAGGAAGCAGGTTTTAAGAAAATTAATAAAAAACTTCTGGAAAAACAACGTAAGCTCGAAGAGCTATTTAAAAAGATAATGACTGACGATATTAAAGATCTTTTTAAAAAGATTCAGGAGCATTTGGATGAATTAGATAAGGATAGAGTAAAAAAGCTTTTAGAAGACATAAAAATGAGCAATGAAGAGCTGGAAAAAGAGTTAGACAGAAATCTGGAATTATTTAAGCAACTGGAATTTGAAAAATTGTTAAACGATGCAATTGAAAAACTAAATGAGCTTTCCGAAAAACAAAAAAA
Source organism: Bacteroidales bacterium (assembly GCA_021107915.1). Classification (GTDB taxonomy): domain Bacteria; phylum Bacteroidota; class Bacteroidia; order Bacteroidales; family JAIORY01; genus JAIORY01. The sequence goes on from JAIORY010000061.1 coordinate 8,680, forward strand.
GTTGGCCAAAGAAACAAAAAACAAAAAGAGTAGCAAGGAAAAGTTAGGTGATGAGCAAAAAAAAATTGAGGAAGATTTTGAAAAAATAAAGGAAGATTTGGATGTTTTAGAACAGAAAAATGAAAATCTTGAAAATAAGCATCAAATGCCCAACACGGGAAATAAGGAAAATGAAATCTCTGAAGAAATAAATAAAAGCAAAGAAATGCTTGAGAAAAACCGGATGAATAATGCTTCAGGACATCAAAATAATGCATCAAAAAAAATGGAGAAAATGGCAGACTTTCTCATAAGCATGCAGCAAATTATGTCAATGGAGCAACAAACCGAAGATATTCATGCTTTGCGCGAAATACTTGAAAATTTATTAATTGTTTCTTTTGAACAGGAAGATTTGATAGATGAGATTGTAAAAACAAATACAAAAAATCCAAAGTATGTTGAAATAATAATAAAACAAAATAATATTAGTGAAGATATTGAAATGATTAAAGATTCGTTGTTTGCTTTGAGTAAACGACAAATGAAAATAGAACATTTTGTTAATGAAGAAATTAAGTCGATTGACAGAAACATGGACAAAGCCATTGATGAAATTGATAAACGAAAAATCCGTAATGCCTCAAAACACCAGCAATATGTTATGACTCACGTGAATAATCTGGCATTAATGCTTGCAGAAGTTTTAAATAAAATGGAGGAAGAACTATCAATGCAGAAATCAATGAATGGGAAAGGTAGTTGTAATAAGCCCGGAAAGAGCGGAGGAAGTGCTTCTTCATTAAAAAAACTTCAGCAACAGCTAAATCAGCAGTTAAAAAATATGCAAGGCGGAAAAAATAGAAATGGAGAAAAAGGCAAAAATCAATTTGGTCAATCAAGTAGCGAACAATTTGCACGTATGGCTGCCAAGCAAGCGGCGATAAGAGATAAAATGCAGAAATATATGGAAGAACTCCAAGGACAAGGAATTAATGACAAAGGATTGCATGAGGCTTCTAAGAAAATGGAAACTACAGAAACCGAATTAGTTAACAAAATATTGAATCAGGAAACATTAAACCGGCAACAACAGATTTTAACAAAATTACTTAAATCGGAAAAGGCTGAATTAAAAAGAGAGAAAGAGAAGAAAAGAAAATCAGAAGAATCAAAAAATCAAAAAATCAGTAACCCTCTTGAGTATTTTGAGTATAAAAAGATAAAGGAAAAAGAAACAGAATTATTAAGAACTGTTCCTGCAAAACTCAAACCGTATTACAAAACATTAATACATAAATATTTTTATAAATTTCAAAGTGTAAAAAAGGAAAATGAAAAGGTCAATTGAATTAAATCCAAGTAAGGAAAATATTCATATCATAGAAAGTTTTATTGAAAATGTTTGTGATTATCATCATATTAGTGATAATTATTTTGCAAATATTGTTATGGCAATTACTGAAGCTTCAAAAGTAATTTATAAAAACAATGCAAATGAAAATATTTTTATTGCTTATGATTATAATAATAATGGATTGCATTTTAGTTTAGAAGGAAAATTAGACTGGAATGAATTGATATTAAATGAACATATTATATCTGATCTTGATTCGGAGGCAGGAAGAGAAATTTTTGTGATTTGGTCGATGCCTGATAAGCTTAAAATATCGGAAGATGGTAAACAAATTTTATTATCGTTTTCTATTGATAATATTGATGAAGAAAAAGCAGTTGACAGAAAACAAACAATGAAAGATTATTTTGGAGAAAAATCTAAGAAATCAATAAAATCATAATCTATCATTTTTTAATGAAAGAAGCAAAAATAAATATTTTTACACAGGGAATAAAGTTTACAATAGAAAAAGAAAAAGAATTCAAAGATTGGATAATTGAAGTAATTGTAAATGAAGGGAAAAATACAGGGGAAATAAATTTCATTTATTGTAGTGATAAATATCTATTGGAGATAAATAAGAAATTTCTCCAACATGATTTCTATACAGATATTGTTACTTTTGATAATTCTGAAAAAGCAAATGAAATTTCAGGGGATATATTTATTAGCTACGAAAGAGTGGTTGAAAATGCTGTAAAATTATCCGAACTTCTTGAATATGAGATTAGTAGGGTTACAATTCACGGTATTTTACACCTAATTGGTTATAATGATAGTAACAGTAAAGAAATTGAAGAAATGCGAAATAAAGAAGATCAATATATTTTCCAAAAAAAATTCAAATTTAATAATTAACTGTTTCACGTGGAACATTGAAGATGTTTAAAAAATACGATATAATTGTTGTTGGTGGTGGACATGCAGGTTGCGAAGCTGCTGCTGCTGCTGCCAATCTTGGTTCCTCGGTTTTATTAATTTCGATGAATATGAACAATTTTGCAGGGCTTTCTTGTAACCCTGCTATGGGAGGAATTGCAAAGGGACAGATAGTAAGAGAAATTGATGCCCTTGGCGGATACTCAGGAATTGTTACTGACAAATCTATGATACAGTTCAGAATGTTGAACCGATCAAAAGGCCCTGCAATGTGGAGCCCAAGAGCGCAAAGTGATAGAATGTTATTTTCGGCTGAGTATAGAAAAATGTTGGAAAATACAAATAATCTTGATTTCTGGCAAGATACAGTTATTGATGTATTAATCAAGAATAACAAACTTATTGGTGTAGATACTTTGATGGGACATAAGATTGAAGCAAAATCTGTAATTCTAACAAACGGAACATTTTTAAATGGCCTTATTCATATAGGAAAGAAAAAATTTAGTGGTGGTAGAATTGGTGAAGATTCTTCGAGGCATGTAACTGAAAACTTATCAAAAATTGGATTTAGATATGACAGAATGAAAACAGGCACCCCTGTTAGGGTTGATGGAAGAAGTATTGATTTTTCTAAACTTGAAGAACAAAAAGGTGATGAGTTTCCTGAAAAATTTTCTTTTACAGATACTCCTGTTTTAAAAAAACAAAAAAGTTGTTATCTTGCATATACTAATAATATTGTACATGATATTCTTAAAACTGGTTTTAACGATTCACCTTTATTTCAAGGCAGAATTGAAGGAATTGGGCCAAGATATTGCCCATCTATTGAAGATAAAATTGAGAGATTTTCTGATAAAAACAGTCATCAATTATTTGTTGAACCTGAAGGATGGACAACTAACGAGTATTATCTTAATGGTTTCTCATCTTCATTGGCTGATGATATTCAATTCAAAGCCTTACAAAAGATTCCGGGTTTCGAAAATGCAAAAATTTTTAGACCCGGTTATGCAATAGAATATGATTATTTTCCACCTGAACAATTAAAAAACACTTTAGAAACAAAACTAATACAGCATTTGTTTTTTGCCGGACAAATAAATGGAACTACAGGATATGAAGAAGCAGCTGCACAGGGATTAATGGCCGGTATAAATGCTCATAGAAAATTAATTGGTGAATCTGATTTCGTTTTAAAGAGATCAGAAGCATATATTGGTGTTCTAATTGATGATTTAATTACAAAAGGTGTAGATGAACCATATAGAATGTTTACTTCAAGAGCAGAATATCGAATATTATTACGACAGGATAATGCAGATATACGCTTAACAAAACTTGGTAATAAAATAGGCTTAGCTTCAGACCAAAGAATAAAAAATGTCGAAGAAAAACTCAAAAATATTGACAAAATTATTTCATTTCTGCAAAAAGAAAGTGTATCTCCTTTTGAAATAAACAGTGTTCTTAAAAATTGTGGTACTAGTTTAATAAATCAAAAAGTTAAAATTGCTAATTTATTATTACGTCCACAGATTAATATCAAAGACTTGATTAAAAATATTGCAAAGCTTAACAATTTTATTTCAGAATTTAATACTGATGTTATTAAAAGTATAGAGGAATCGGAAATATTAATCAAATATGCCGGCTATATTAGTCGCGAACAGGATTTGGCAAATAAATTTTCAAAACTTGAAGCTATTAAACTTGATGAGAATTTTGATTACCAAAAATTAAAATCTATTTCATTTGAGGCAAGGGAAAAATTATGTCGAATTAAGCCTAAAACAATTGGTCAAGCTGCCAGAATTAGTGGTGTTTCTCCATCTGATATTTCGGTAATTGCAGTTTATCTTGGAAGATAAGTGTGTTCCACGTGAAACATCTTTCAATAATTTTTTTCATTACTTTTTTTATATTATTCTTCTATTAATTTAATTTTTCAATATTAACAATAAAACATAAATCATATATTTTAAACAACATGGAGTGTTTACTTTGCAAAAATACATCTTTTTATGAATACATAAAATGCAATGATTACTTTCTTTCAAGCGAATCATTCACAATTTTACAATGTACTAATTGTTCATTTAAATTTACAGATCCAAAGCCGGATATAAATAAAATTGCTTCTTACTACAAATCCGACGAATATATTTCTCACACTAACGCAAAAAAAGGTATCTTTAATAACATCTATCAATTTGTTAGAAAAATTAATGTTAAAAATAAATTTAATTTGATAAATAATTTTTCTACTGGAAATTCTATTCTTGATATTGGTTGTGGTACAGGTGATTTTCTAAATTATTTTAATGAAAAGAAATGGAATTCAATTGGTATTGAACCAGATGAATCTGCAAGAAACATTGCAATTAATAAAGGAATTAATGCTTATCCTGAAGACAAACTATTCTACTTTCCTGATAATCAATTTGATGTAATTACATTATGGCATGTTCTTGAACATGTTTATAACCTCCATAATAGAATATCTGAGATTTATAGATTACTAAAAAAGAATGGTATATTAATTGTTGCTTTGCCTAATTGTAATTCATGGGATACTAAATACTATAAGCAATTTTGGGCTGCATGGGATGTTCCCAGACACCTATATCACTTTGATAAAGAGACTGTAAAACTGCTTTTTAATAAATATGATTTTGAATTGATTGAAATTAAACCCATGAAATTTGATTCTTATTATGTAAGTTTGCTTAGTGAAAAATACAAAAGCGGAAAACAAAATTTGCTAAAAGCATTTTATCATGGTTTTAAATCAAATTTATCAGCACATAAAACTAAAGAGTATTCTAGTCTTATTTATGTTTTAAAGAAAAATTGATTTATACTATTTACTTTGTTTTTACATATTGTGGTTTTCTTTTTTAAAACTCAAAAGAAATGTATAAAACAAAAAAAATTTATTTATCACTATTATTATCATTGATTTTTATTTTTTCTGCAATATTTTTTGAAAAGAATTTCAAAAATGAAAATAATAAAAATATTGTTAAGAAATTTCAATCTATCCTTTTTGAAAAGGAACAAGCAAGTGATGAAATAATAGCTGATATTCTTGCTTTATTAAACCAACACCCCGAAGAATCTATAAATATTGAAGATATAAACGCTTTGATTAATAAAAAAGGCGTTGAAATACTTGTTTATACTAATGATTCCTTAAAATATTGGTCAGACAAAAAAATCCCCGGTAAAATTAAATATGATAAAGATATTTTCAATAATGGTGTATCAAAGTTCAAAAATGCTTATTACGAAGTAATAAAAATCGAAAAACAAAAAAATATTATTATTTGTCTAATTTTAATAAAAAATGAATATCCTTATCAAAATAAATATTTACTCAATAATTTTCAATGTGATTTTGACATTCCTATTGAAACATATATTGAATTTACAAATTCTGATGGATATAAAATATTTTCTAAAAATGGCGATGAATTATTCTTTTTAAAATTTAATGCTGTTGAATCTCTTTCCGAAACAAAAATTATATTTCTTTTCGTTACATATCTTTTAAGTTTAATCTTTTTTTCAATCTTCCTTTTTCTTCTTTACAATTCTATTCCCTTTTTCAGAAATAATAAATTATTTCTCATAGTTATATATTCCATCGACATTCTAATTATCAGATGGGTTCTTCAATATTTTCATATTCCGAAAATATTATATGTATCAAAATTCTTTGATCCTGAATTTTTCTCTTTATCACTATTATTTCCTTCTTTAGGTGATTTTCTTGTAAATTCAATAATAATATTGATAATTTCATATGTATTTTACATTACTATAAAAACGAGTGTTGCCAAAACAAGTAAAATCAAAATACAGAGATTTATAGTTAGTATTTTTTGCTTATTTTTTGTATTTTTATTTATATTTATTTTAGGATATTTGAGTAAAAATCTAATTATATTTTCACAATTTTCTTTTAACATCAATGACATTTATAGTATTGATACATATAGTTTTACAGGCTTTCTAATTCTTGCAATACTTAATATCTCCTGTTTTCTTATTTCTGCAAAACTCTGCGAATATGTTATAAATAATTCCTTTTCATATTTTTACTTTTTAAATATCACAATTTTAATATCTGTAGTTACAGCAATAACATTTTATTATTTTGGCATAACTGAATACTTTTTAATTTTATTTGCTTTTGGCTTTTGTAACATCTATTGGCTTTTTCAAAAAAACGAAAAATCTCATGTTTCTTTTTCTTTTATAATATCATACTTAATATTATTTTCATTACTTACTACAATAATTCTTCTTAATACAAATGTAATCAGAGAAGGAAAAAAGAATGATGAAATTGCAAATAAGTTAAATGAAAAACGCAACTTTATTACAGAATCGTTTATTCATAATAATTTAAATAAAATTCGAGAATCCCCTAAAATATCAGATAAATTAAGTAATTCTGTTTTATCTTTTGAAGATGAAAACAATATAATCGAAAATATTAAAAATAAATTTCTTGATTCTCATTGGCAAAAATATGATATCCTTATTACCATTTGTAATGAAGAAAAATATCTTAACATTCAACCGGAAAATTATCTTGTAATCTGTAAAGAATATTTTGAAAATATTTTTAATGATGCGATATTAGTATCTGAAATTGATAATTTATTTTATTGTACAAATAATACTAATGATAACCGGAAATATCTTGCTTCTATAGAATATTTTTCTAACATCAAAGATGATTTAAAATCTCATACAATCTATATAGAATTTTTCTCTAACTTTTTACCTGAAGGTTTAGGTTATCCTGAGTTACTTTTCGATAGAGAAAATATTATTAGCTCTGATCTTTCTGAATATTCTTATGCGAAGTTTCAAAACGGCAGGCTAATATTCAAATTTGGGAATTATCAATATAGTTTGAAAACAGAGAATTATTATGTTAATGATTCTATTCCATCATATTTTACTAAAAATCATTTCGATCACAGATATTATAAAATTGATGAAAATACTGATTTAATAATAAGTCGAAAAACTCCGGATTTTCTTGAATCAATTGCTCCATTTTCCTATTTGTTGATATTTTATTCTCTATTTGTTTTGGGTTTTCTTCTGCTTATTTATTTTCCTTTTCATTCCTTTAAAATCAGCTTTACTTTCAGAAATCGTTTGCAATTTTCAATTATTTCAATAATTTTTGTTTCATTTTTAGTGATTGGAACAGCAACATTATTTTATCTTATAAGATTAAACGATGATAAAAATCATGATATTTTGAGTGAAAAAGCTCATTCGGTTTTGATTGAGCTTGAGCACAAACTTGCTGATGAAAAATCATTATCAAAAGAAATGGAAGAATATTTGTCTAATTTATTGACAAAATTTTCATTGGTTTTCTTTTCTGATATTAATCTTTATAATCTTGATGGTTCATTGATAGCTACTTCAAGAACTAAAATTTTTGATGAAGGACTTATATCTGAAAAAATAGACCCATGTGCATTCAATCAGCTAACTGTAAACAAAAAAACACTTTTTATTCAAAACGAAAAAATCGGTAATTATGAATATTTATCAGCTTATGTACCTTTTCGTAATTCTGAAAATAAAATTATTGCTTATTTAAATCTTCCATATTTTGCACGACAAAATGAATTATTAAAAGAAATATCAACTTTTATGATAGCATTTTTCAATATTTATGTTTTATTATTTGCAATAGCAATATTTGTTACAATTCTTATATCTAGATATATTACAAAACCTCTGCAATTAATTAAGGAAAAAATAAGCAGAATAAAACTTGGCAAAACCAATGAAAAAATTGATTGGAAAAGAAAAGATGAAATAGGAGCTTTAATATCAGAGTATAATCGAATGATTGATGAAATGGAAGTAAGTACCAAGCTACTTACAAAATCAGAAAGAGAAGGTGCTTGGCGTGAAATGGCAAAACAGGTTGCACATGAAATTAAAAATCCGCTTACTCCAATGAAATTGAGTGCACAGTACTTGCAAAAAGCATGGGATGATAAAGCACCAAATTGGGATAAACGTTTAAAAAGTTTTACTCAAACTCTGACTGAACAAATAGAAACACTTTCAACTATTGCTTCCGAATTTTCGGATTTTGCAAAAATGCCTGTATCAAAAAATGAAAAAATAGAGCTGGTAAAAATTCTTCAGAATTCAATTGATATTTTTAAGGATTATAAAAATTATAGTATTGATCTTAAATATTCTGGAACTAAAAATTATTATATTCTCGGCGACAAAAATCAAATGCTCAGAGTTTTCAATAACTTAATTAAAAACTCTATTCAGGCGATGAGTCATAAAGACTCAGGTAAGATTGATATAGAAATTACAAGTTCCGAAAATGAACATTTAATTAAAATTTCTGATGATGGTCATGGCATAACTGAAGAACAAGCCGGCAGTATTTTCTCACCGAGTTTTACAACAAGATCAAGTGGAACCGGATTAGGTCTTTCCATAGTAAAAAATATTATTACCGAGGCAGGTGGCGAAATTTCTTTCAGTTCGGAAGAAGGAAAAGGAACTACTTTTGAAATAATATTGCCGATGTATAAATAACGGATTTATAATTTGTATTTTCAACTTTTATTTATTTCAAATAAATATTTATGTTTTTTTACGGTAAATAAATGTTTATTATCTTTGTCTTAAAAATGATTAAGTAAAGATGAACTTTTTAACTTTACAAAAAAAATTAGAAGAGTTTGGGCTGGAGATTTTCACCCTTAATGATGTTATTAAAATTACTGAACAGAAAAAGGAAGTGGTAAAAACAACACTTTCAAGATTGGCAAAACAAAATAAAATATTTCGCTTAAAAGCAAAATATTACTCCCTTAACAGAATAGAGAATAAATTTCAAATACAAAAAATATATCCTGAAACATATATCAGTTTACACTCTGCTCTTGAGTATTATGGCAGCACTACCCAACGTTTTAATAATTTAGATTTAATAACAAAAAACTTACTAAAAAATCAAAATGTAGAAAATACTAAAATACATTTTCATAAAGTTAAACAAGACTTATTTTTTGGGTATGAAAAAGTGCAAATCAACAATACAAATGTATTTATTTCAAAAATTGAAAAAACAATAATTGACTGTACATATTTTTCGTCTAAAATTTATTTGTCAGATATTTATGACTTTGTTAAAAAATATAGAGAAAAAATAAATATTGAAATAATTAGTAATTATCTAAATAAAATAGATTCTTCGGTATTAAACAAAAGGGTAGGATATCTTCTGGAATTAAACAATATCCATTTAAAAGAAATAAAAATAAACAATAAATATGAAAGTTTAAATATAAACCTACGTAAAACCGGAACAAAAAATACAAAGTGGAAACTATTTGTAAATGAAAATCTATAAAAATGGAAAGAATTGAATTGCAAGGCTATAAGTCGAAATTAAATTATAATCTCGGACAATTAGAACTGGATTATTATCAGCATTTTATTTTGGCCAAACTCTATAACGAATTTAATACAATATATTTCAAGGGTGGAACTTGCTTACAAAAATGCTATGGAATAAAAAGGTTTTCGGAGGATTTAGACTTTAATTATGTTGATATTGAAATCAAAAAAATTACTGAATTTATTGAAACTATTTTTGAAACTAAAATTATAGATTATTATGAAACGAAGTTTGGTATTTGTTTTAGTATTCGTTTTATTGGAATTCTGTATAATGGCACTAACCAATCAATGTGTAAAGTTTCATTTGATTTCAGAAAAGAAGATATTTATAATAAAGCACTAAAAAAAATAATCAGACCAATATATTACGATTTACCAAACTATTTTCTGTTAGCTCTTGATGAAGAAGAAATACTTGCAGAAAAAATTAGAGCTATAATAACAAGATACAAAGCGCGCGATGTATATGACTTGAACGAATTATTATTAAATAAAGTAAGTATGAATCTTGACTTGGTAAATAAAAAGCTAGCAACCTACGACAAAACCTTTAAACAATTAGAATTTGAAGAAAAGTTAGAAGAAAAAAGAAGTATTTTTGATGAAGAGATGAAACGCCTGACAAATATTTTTGAAGATTTTGATTCATGCAAAAAACGAATATTGAAAAAGACAACCAATCAATAAAAAACATAATAACTTGAACCCAATAAAACGCCTCGCCGGTCAGACTGCAATTTACGGATTGCCGAGTATTATAGGAAGAATCCTTAATTACTTCCTTGTTCCTTTATATACCAGAATTTTCACTCAGGGTGAATACGGAACCGTTTCGCTGATGTATTCCTTTGTGGCTGTTGTTTTTATTATCTTAACTTACGGAATGGAAACTTCCTTTTTTAGATTTTTTGAATCCGAAAAGAAAAAGAAAAAAGTTTACAGTACCGGCTTCCTTTCCATTTTTTTTACTACCGGAATTTTTCTTTTGCTGGCATTGGTATTTTCTCAAAACATTGCAAGCTGGATAAAATATCCCAATCATAATGAATACATAATCTGGTTTGCCCTGATACTTTCATTGGATACATTATCGGCTTTGCCTTTCGCAAGACTGCGGGCACAAAATAAACCCAAAAGATTTGCAACAATTAAATTCATTAATATTATTGTAAATATTGGTCTCAATTTATTTTTCATTTTATTATGTCCTTATATTCTAAAAAATTATTCAGAGGGTTTTCTGTACAATTTGGTTGGATATGTTTTTATTTCGGAGATAAATTTAATTTCCTATGTTTTTATTTCAAACCTGATTGCAAGTGCAGTTACGATTGTTTTGTTACTCCCTGATATTCTTGGAATCAAACTGGAATTTGATAAAAAGTTATGGCGAAAAATGATTATTTATGCCTTCCCCTTGCTTTTTGCAGGACTGGCAGGAATTATGAATGAAACACTCGGTCGCATACTTATCAGATATTTACTTCCAGAAAATATTGCCGAACAGCAACTCGGAATTTATGCTGCCTGTTACAAAATTGCAATTTTGATGTCGCTGTTTATTCAAGCATTTAGGTATGCCGCCGAACCTTTCTTTTTCAGTCAGGCGAAATTGGAAAATGCAAAAAAGACATACTCTGAGGTGATGAATTATTTTGTGATTACTGTGGCACTTATTTTTCTTGGCACCATGCTTTATATAGACGTGATAATATATTTTATCGGTAAGGATTTTCGTGAAGGAGCGGCGGTAATTCCAATCTTGCTTTTAGCAAATTTATTTTTGGGGATTTATTATAATTTATCAGTTTGGTTTAAGCTGACCAATAAAACAAAATATGGTGCTTTTATGGCAATTTTCGGAGCACTCATTACAGTTTCACTTAATTTTTATCTTATTCCACGAATGGGATATATCGGGTCGGCATGGGCTGCTTTTACATGTTATGCTTTGATGATGATAATTTCATATTTCCTCGGACAAAAACATTATCCCATAAAATATAATTTGACAAAAATATTTACTTATCTCGGAGCTGCTTTTCTTTTGTATTTCCTTAGCGGGATAATAAATTTACAATACCTTCCGGTGAAATTATTGATTCATACATTTTTTCTTTTTGCTTTTCTTGGATTGGTTTATTTTATCGAAAAACCTGATCTTTCATTACTGAGAAGAAAATAGAAAATTTGGAAGTTAGAAGTCGGAAGTTTAAAGTTTGGAGTTGGATCGAATAGCTATAAATTTACTAATTTAACAATTTTAGTCATTTTAAATTTCAAATTCAAGTCATTATTTTCTTCACTTCTTTTAATTCAATTTTATATCCGTCTTTTTTACAATGAGGGCAATTCTTATAATTTTCTGTAAAATAATATTTACATCTTGGACATTTATATTGATACACATAATAAGAAAATCGTTTTTTTGTTTTGAGTAAAAATATTAATCCAACCAAAGGTGACAGAAAAAAGCTTATTAAAAAAAGTTGCACAAAACTTAAACGTGAATTTTTTGCTTGGCTTGCAATAGCAAAAGACAGAATTAAATATAAAATAGATATTAATATTATTTCAGTCATCGTAGAAGAACAATTATAAGGATATATTGAAAAAATTTTAAATGTAAATTACAATAAAAACGCAAAATTATATAATTATTTGAATATAATATGAAAATTTGAAAAAGAATTTTCTAAATCTTTTCTAAATAAGCCATTGAATTATTCCCAAAAGAAAACAATAATAAATTACTATTTTTGCGGTTTATAATAAAAAAACATGAAAGTAAAGATAGTCAATAACTCAAAACATCCCTCTCCATCTTATGAAACTGTAGCTTCTGCAGGAATGGATTTACGTGCAAATATTGATAAACCAATAATGATAAAACCTCTTGAACGCACTCTCGTTCCAACAGGATTATTTATTGAAATACCGGTTAGATACGAAGCTCAGGTTAGACCGAGAAGCGGTTTAGCAATAAAAAAAGGCATAACTGTTTTAAATACTCCGGGTACGATTGATGCCGATTATCGGGGTGAAGTAATGGTTATCATGATAAATTTATCTAATGAAGATTTTATAATTGTTGATGGCGACAGGATTGCACAAATGATCATCTCTGCTCATGAACAAGCCGAATGGATAGAAGTTGATAAATTAGAAGAAACAAAAAGAGGTGCAGGTGGATTTGGAAGTACAGGACCAAAATAATGAAATTCGAAATTTGAAATTCGAAATTTGAAAGAAGACACAATTTCTAATTTCCAATTTCCAATTTCTACATCTTGAGTTTTTTTATAATACAAGTAATTAAAAATGCATTAACTCGCAAATAGTAAATATATGCAAATAATAATTCCAATGGCAGGAATGGGGAAACGAATGAGACCCCATACTTTAACTACACCAAAACCATTGATAAATGTTGGAGGAAAATCCATAGTACAAAGATTGGTTGAAGGAATAACTGATGTTTTATCCGAACCAGTTGAAGAAATTGGTTTTATCATTGGTGATTTTGGGGAAGATGTGGAAAATGAACTTCTATCCATTGCCGAAAAAATTGGTTCTAAAGGAAAAATTTATTACCAGAAAGAAGCTCTTGGTACAGCTCATGCAATTTTGTGTGCAGCCGAATCGCTTCAGGGTAAAGTTATTGTAGCTTATGCTGATACTTTATTCAAAGCAGGTTTCTCACTTGATGTTTCCAAAGACGGAATAATCTGGACTCATAAAGTAGAAAATCCAAATGATTTCGGCGTTGTGAAAATTGATGAAAATGGTAATATTACTGATTTTTATGAAAAACCAAAAGAGTTTGTTTCCGACCTTGCGATAATTGGGATTTATTATTTTAAAGATGGAGATTATCTTAAAAAAGAACTTCAATATCTTATAGATAGTAATACAAAAACCGGTGGAGAATACGGTATTACCGATGCTTTGTATAATATGATGAAGAAAGGTACGAAATTCTCAACCGACAAAGTAGAAGAATGGCTTGATTGTGGAAATAAAAATGCAACAGTTTACACAAATCAGAGAACACTGGAATTGGATAAAAATAAAGAGCTAATTTCTTCCTCATCCGAAATAATCAATTCAACAATTATTAAACCTTGTTTTATTGGTGAGAATGTGAAAATCGAAAATTCTGTGGTAGGCCCTCATGTTTCGGTTGGTAAAAATTCTGTGATCAGAAAATCAATAATTAGCAATAGTATTATTCAAAATAATAGTGTAATTGAAAATATGAATATCGAAAATTCGATGGTAGGAAATTTTGCAAAACTTAGTGGAAAACCTTCCGAACTTAGCTTAGGAGATTATTCGGAGATTTAACATTTTAAAATAATAATTTAGTGGGATTTAGTGCATTTGTGCTTTAGTGGCTAAAAAAAAACTTGCCACGAAAACACTAAGACACGAAAACCCACAAAAATAATAATAATATGATAGTTAATAAAAATTATAAACCTTTACCTGTTGAATTGGAAATTATCGGGAAAAAGATAGTTGATGCAGCATATTCTGTACACAAAAATTTAGGACCCGGTTTACTTGAAAAAGTTTATGAAATTTGTTTTTGTCATGAACTCGAAAAGCGGGGGTTGAAGTATCAACGTCAAATTAATATTCCTGTGGTATATGATGGAATAACTTTTGATGAAGGTTTACGATTGGATGTTTTAGTCGAAAACCAGATAATTTGTGAACTTAAAGCAATTGAAACAATAAATCCGGTTTGGGAAGCACAAATATTAAGTCATTTAAAACTAACCAAAAATCGACTTGGCTACCTTATTAATTTTAATGTATCCAATATTGGTAAAGGCATAAGAAGGTTTATTAAATAATAAATTAGTGGGATTTAGTGTATTTGAGCTTTAGTGGCTAAAAACAGAAACACTTGCCACAAAAACACTAAGACACAAAACCCCACAAAGAAGAATAATGATATGATAATTAATAATAAATTAGTGGGATTTAGTGTATTTGTGCTTTAGTGGCTAAAAAAAATTAACAGATGAAGATAACTAAAAAAATAATAATATTTCTAATTCTGATTATTGCTTTTCAGTCGTGTAAAACAACACAAGAAAGTGCGACAATTAGAAACATTGATAATGAAATTATATCAACAAATGATAATTCTTCATTGTTTATTGATGCAAATAAGCAAAAGATACTTGGTAATTACAACGAAGCAATCAAGATTTTTAATAAATGTATAAAAAAGGATCCTGATGATGCAGCTTCGAGATACGAATTAGCAAAATTATATCTCGTAATAAATGAAAAAACAACTGCACTCGAACAAGCTGAAAAAGCATTTAAAATTGACCCTGAAAATAAATGGTATGGATTGATATTGGCTCGATTGTACATAAGGAATGCAAATTATAAAAAGAGCACTAAAATTTATAAGATGCTTATTAAAAATGAAACTGAAAACCTTGACTATTTTTTCGAATTAGCATCCGCATATCTCTTTACAGAAGATTATCAAAAAGCCATTGATGCATATAATGAAATTGAGAAAAAATTAGGTATAAATGAAAGGATCAGTTTTCAGAAAAAAGACCTTTACATTAGAGCAGGCAAAATTGATAAAGCTATTAATGAGATAAAAAAACTGATTAATGCCTTTCCCAAAGAAAGCCGGTATTATTCAATTCTCGCTGAGTTTTACCTCTCAAATAATATGGAGGAAAAAGGTTTGGAAGCTTATAAAAAAATTGTAGAAATCGATCCTCAAAACGAATTTATTCATATTTCTTTATCTGATTACTATAGAAAAACCGGCGATAATGAAAAAGCTTTTGAAGAATTAAAACTCGGCTTTAAAAATCCCGCACTTAATGTCAATACAAAAATTCAGATATTAACTACTTATTACACGGTGTCTGGATTTTTTGTTAAAAATGAAGAGCAAATTCGAGAGCTAACAAAAATTCTAATAAATATTCATCCCGAAAATTCAAAGCCTCATGCAATTATGGGAGACCTTTATTACCAAAAGGAAGATTATAAAAATGCGCATGAAGAATATTTAAAAGTTATCCGTCTCGACAGTAGTAATTATTTTGTTTGGGAACAAATATTATTTACCGAATCCAAATTAAATGATTATAAAGCAATGGTAAAGGAAAGTGCACGTGCTATTGAATTATTTCCACAGCAGCCTATACTTTATCTTTTTTCAGGATTGGGAAATTACCAGTTACGAAATTTTGAAGCTGCCATAAAATCTTTTGAATTTGGAGTTCAGTTTGTGATCGACAATAACGCTCTGAAAGCACAATTTTATTCTTACATCGGGGATACTTATCATGAATTAAAAAACAATAAGAAATCTGATGAAGCTTATGAAAAAGTTCTTGTGATAGAACCGGAAAATTCTTTAGTTTTAAATAACTATGCATATTATCTTTCGTTAAGAAATGAAAGGCTTGAAAAAGCTGAAGAAATGTCGAAGAAATCAATAGAACTTGACAAAGAAAATTCATCAAATTTGGATACTTATGCATGGATATTGTATAAATTAAATAAATTTGAAGACGCAAAAACATGGATAGAAAAAGCAATACAGAATGGGGGAGGAGAAAGCGCTGTTGTTCTGGAACATTTTGGAGATATTCTTTATAAACTAAATAATAAAGAAGAAGCTTTTAAAATTTGGGAAGAAGCCAAATCTAAAGGACAAGGATCTGTATTTTTAGATAAAAAAATAAAGGATAAAAAATTATATGAATAAATGTAATATAAAATATATTTCTTTTTTTGTTGTAGCATTTTTGGTGCTTACAATAATTTCGTGTCGTTCGCCACGGAGTATTATGAAAGAACCAATTAAAGAAGAAGGACCGGATTATTTATTTACACAACTCAAAAAAAATGAATTGAAATTTGACTGGCTAACAGCAAAAGTCAATATTGAATATATTGAGGGTAATAAAAAAATGAATTTTAAGGTCCAGATAAGAATGCGAAAAGATAGCATTATTTGGATGTCGTTTTCTCCTGCCCTGGGAATTGAGGTCGCACGCTTGATGATAACCAACGATTCGGTAAAATTTATTAATCGTCTTAATAAAACATATTTTCTTGGTGATTATAAATTTGTTAATGATTATTTAAAAACAAATATTGATTTTGATGTTTTTCAATCCTTTTTAACCGGTAATGATTTCCAATATTATGAGAAAGCAAAATTTAAAGCTTCTGTTGATAATCATGAATATAAATTAGCTACGGCTTCAAGACATAAACTAAAGGAATTTATAAAACATTCGTATGAAAATCCTGTAGTTTTCATTCAGAATATCTGGCTTGATCCCGATAATTTTAAAATCACAGCAGTTAAAATCAAAGAAATTGATAAGGAAAATAAAAAACTGGAAGCTATTTATAAAAATTTTAAAATGATTGACGGACAA
>JAIORY010000348.1 GCA_021107915.1 Bacteroidales bacterium
GCTGTAAGGTTGAAGAATCTTCTTTGTGAAAATTGTAATTCATTCTGCGGCGTTTAGATTTTTTTGCTTTTGCAGAAGTAATGTTTATGAATTTCTTATCTATTTTTAGCATGATTTTAGTGTTTCAGTATTACATGGTTTCAGTGTTACATGGTTTCATTGTTTAAAAAATTACAACTAATTACAATCAATTACAACCAATTCCAACTAATTCCAACCAATTACAATCAATTACAATATTCCATCACTCCACTTTCCTTTCTATTTCTCAAACATCAGCTTTTCCAGCTTTTGTGTTGCATTTTCCCAATTATAATTCTTATGCACAAAATTGTATCCGTTTTCTGCAATTGTTTCTGCTTCATTTTTATGTTCAAGAAAATAAATTATTTTTTCGGCATATTCTTCAGGCGAATTTCCGATAATAATTTCTTTTCCGTCTTTAGCTTTAAGTGCATTATTTGCGAGAGGGGAGGAGATACACGGTATTTTCATTGCCATAGCTTCGAGAAGTTTATTTTGTAATCCTGTTCCAATCTGCATCGGGGCAATAAAAATCTTTGCTTTTGCATAACATTCTCTAATATCATCAACCCAACCGGTAACTTTAATATTCTCAGAATTTACGGCTTTAACTTTTGGATCGGGACTTGCTCCGGCAAACATGATTTTTATTTCAGGCATTTTTTCCCTTACGATAGGAAGTATCTTTTCTGTAAGATAAATTACACTATTTACATTTGGCGGATAGCCCATATTGCCTGTAAAAACCAGTTCGTATTCTTTTTCACGTTTTATGGGTTTATAAAAAACAGTGTCAACACCATTTAATATTATTGCAATTTTTTCTTTTTCAGGATGAGGAATAAGATTGCGGTCAGGAATCGAAATAATTGTTTTATTGTCGAATTTATCAAAAATATGATTTTCGTATTTCAGTAAGCGTTTGTATTCGAGTTTTAAAAAAGGTTTAAAATAAAACGGTGAAGTGTGTATTCGTCGTTCAACACCTTTCGAAAAAACATCCTGATAATCCAGAGTTTTCGGAATATTTTGATTTTTAATATATTCTGCCGTTCGTGCTAACTGACAATAAAGATGATCGGGAAAATGTTCCTTAATAATATTTGTAATTTTTTTATGTGCCTTGCGACTATAAAAGTATCCAACCTGCAGAGGTTTATCTGTTAATAATGCTTTTATAATATTTATAGCCCTGTTAATTTTTGACAGGTCGATAAATGTTACCGAACGACAATAAGGTTGAAGAAAGCGAAATGCATTTTGTTTATTAGCTTTTTTGTCATCATTAAGGGCACATAAAATTATTTCGTGATTTTTCGATAAAAATTTTATCTGATTAAAAGCACGTAATTTATCTCCCTTTTCAAGTGGGTATGGTATTCTTGATAAAAGAACAAATATCTTCATGTTTGTATTTTCTATAAATAGATTGCAAGTTAAATTAAGTGCCTAAAGTTTGGAGTGACTAAAGTGCCTAAAGTTTTTATTAAATGCTAACTCATTTATTTGGAATAAACATTCAACATTCAACATACAATTTTCATTTTTTACTTTTTTATTGATTATTGAGTGTTGCTTATTGAGTGTTTTTTTAAATAACATTAATAATTAATATCGAAATAAGTATCACATAATCATTCTATATAAAGTCATTTTTTTAACTTTAGACACTCCAAACTTTAGTGCACTCCAAGTACTCTTTTATTTCTTGCAAATATCATAAGATATCCTGATAAAAATTAGTTAATCGCTCAATAATTTTTTTATTGTCATGATCATTGTCTATTAAACATCTTGCATTTTTCCCTGTTTTTTCTGTAAAATTCTTGTCTTCAACACATTTCTTAATTGCGATTAAAAACTCATTAGCTGTATTTGCAATTAAAATATTTTTTTCGTTTTCGCAATTTATTCCTTCTGCGCCGATCGAAGTTGAAATTATTGTTTTTCCCATTGCCATGCCTTCTATTATTTTTATTCTAATCCCGCTTCCCGAAAGCAATGGAACTATCATCACCGATTTTGATCTTATAAAATCTGAGGCACTTTCCACTTCCCCTAAAACTTTTACATTCGGAAGTGTAGTGTTAAAAAGCCATTGAGGCATTTCTCTTCCGGCAAGATAAAATATTAATTTTGGGAATTCCTTATGAATTTTTTCCCAAGCATTTTCAAGAAACCATTTAATTCCTTCTTCATTCGGAATCCAGTTCATGGCACCGATATGAAAAAGTGAAGGAAATTCTGTTTTGGAATTATCAACGTGAAATTGCGCTGTATCTATCCCAAAAGAAATATCAATTACAGGTGTTTGTGTTCCCATATTTCTGAGGTCATCGGCATCTTTTTTTGTAATGCTTGCAATGCCGTCATATTTATCAAGTGCCTGAATTTCATAATTCATTAATGTTTTTGAGAGATGCTTAAGATAAAACTTTTTTAAAGGGTTTTTGCAGCTTTTTGCAACTCTTTCCCAAATTAAATATTCGATATTATGCGCCCGAAGTACGATGCGTGCTTTTGAATATTTTCGGATAGTATATATATAAGGTGTAATAAAAAGAGTTTCGAGCTGGATTATATCAAATTTATTCCCGCTAAGGATTTCAATTAATTTTTTGTCAAAATCATTAGAAATAAATCTTTGAACATGATATGATTTCTTTGTAAAGAGATTTAAAAAAGCATCAACAACTTTTATTGAAAGGTCAATGTAAACTGTTTCTATTTCAGTTTTCTTTCTGTATTCGGCGGGTATTTTGTTTACATCAATATTGTACTTGTTTGTGTTAATGGCAAGAACCTTAATTTTGTGACCTGCTTTTACAAGACCTTCAATAATTGCATTCATGGCAATGGGGCCGCCTTCTTTGGCAGGATAAGGGGATTTGTTGCAAAGCAGAAGAATTTTCATTTATGATTTTAGATTTATGATTTTAGATTTATTTTTCATTTCTTTGATTTAATTACTCTCCCAAATATTTTCCTCCACGAATCGGTGTCTAACAGTGGTGAGTCAGTAGTTGCTTTGTACGTTAGAAATATTCCGATAGGAAGTAAAATTGCTGATGATATCCACATTCCAATAACAGGATCAAGAACTGCTGCTTTTGCATATTTTTCTCCTGTAATTGAAGTAATATGAAAAACAATAAAGAATATTACTGAAATCACAACCGGTAATCCTAATCCTCCTTTACGAATTATCGCGCCAAGCGGTGCTCCGATAAAGAAAAGTACAAAACAGGCAAAGGACAATGTGAATTTTTTATGCCAGACAACCCAATGTTTTATGATTTTTTCATTTCCAGTACGAAAAATGTTTTTGTGATATTTACTGCTATTTTTGGCAATCTGTGCTGAATTTACAGCATACTCAGCAATTTTTTGTTGTGTTGCTTTATCAAAATTTGATAAAAAATCGGACTTAAGTGGTTTTAGTGTATCAACTATAATAGTAGTATCAGTTTTTAAATACAGTTTGTGGTTTTTTAAATAGTCAGAAGAAAATTTATCTTTTTGTTTACGTAAATTATCTGATAATGAATCAATAGATATTTTCAACTGCTTTAGATCAAGCATTAAATAATGATCTTTAAAAAGATCTTCATCAGTATGATTAAGCTCGAACTCTTTTAAATCGAAGCGGCGATATTGCTCTTTAAATTTAGTTCGCTGAAATGGCCGTGTTATCCGATGTCCTGTTACATCAACTTTTTCCTGATAACTGCAACCGTCATATAATGTAAAAATAATATATCTCCCATCACCAGCCGATTCCATCTTTCCTGTTTTGGCAGTAGTTACATTAATATTTCCCATTTTTTTTGTGTGATTATAAATCATAACATCTGCAATGTGTATGCCATCGCTGTCTTTTTTGCCAATTCTTATAGTATAATTGTTCAGCCCGTTATAAAAAATACCTTCTTTAATATTAAAGGCGAGTTTCTGTTTTCTTATATCATATAATAAGGATTGGAATTTTAGATTTGCTCCGGGTAAAACATTATTTGAAAAATAAAATGCAGAAATGCTGATAAAAATTGATAGGATTACTAATGGTATCATTATTTTACGTAAAGAAATTCCGGCAGCTTTCATGGCAACAAGTTCATAATGTTCGCCAAGATTGCCAAAGGTCATGAGAGATGATAACAAAATTGCAAGCGGAAGAGCCAAAGGAACAAAAGTAGAGGAAGCATAAAAAAGAAGTTTCGCAATCATCTGCCATTCCAATCCTTTCCCGACAAGATCATCAACATATTTCCATAAAAACTGCATATCGAGGATAAATAATGAAATAAAAAAAGTCATTAGTAAAGGACCCAAATATGATTTTATGACAAGTAGATTTATTTTTTTCACTATTCTGTTAATGTTTTACTTCAAATAATTAAAACACAAAAATATATAAAATAATCATGTGAGATCTCTCTGATGAATTATTAAAAAAGGTATAATGGTATAAAGGTATAAAGGTATAGGGGGTATAATGGTATAAAGGTATAGAGGTATAAGGGTATTTCCCCTATTCCTTTATTCTCCATATTTCCTTATATTCCCCTTATTTCCCCTATTTCCTTTATTCCCCATATTTCCTTATATTCCCCTTATTTCCCCTATTTCCTTTATTCCCCATATTTCCCTTATCCCCCTATTTCCCTTATCCCTCTATTTCCATTATAAAGAAATAACGTAAAAATTTTTGGTTTTATGATACAATAATATATTATTTTTGCTTTTATTTAAAATCCAATCGTATGCAATTACTTGAAGTAGAAGATAAAAAGACTGCAAAACAATTTCTTGATGTTGCAAGAATAATTTACAAAGATGATAAAATATGGGTATGTCCGCAGGATTCGGATATTACTGCTGTTTTTAATCCCGACAAAAATGTATTTTATTTGCATGGTGATGCCATTAGATGGATATTACTTGACGATAATGGTAATTTGATTGGGAGAGTAGCTGCTTTTATTAATGAAAAAAAAGCATTTAATTTTGATCAACCAACCGGTGGAATGGGTTTTTTTGAATGTATTAATGATGAAAAAGCAGCATTTCTCTTATTCGATAAATGTAAGGAATGGTTAAGCGAAAGAGGTATGAAAGCCATGGATGGTCCTATTAATTTTGGTGAAAACGATAATTTTTGGGGCTTACTTGTGGAAGGATTTACTCACCCTTCTCATGGTATGAATTATAATCATCCTTATTATAAAGACTTTTTTGAAAAATACGGATTTGTCAAATACTTCGAGCAGGTAACAAATCATTTGAATCTTAAAAAACCCTTTCCTGAAAGATTCTGGAAAATTGCCAAGTGGATATGTAAAAAACCGGATTATAATTTTGAGCATTTTAAATATTCCAAAGCAGATAAATATATTCAGGATATTAAAGAGATTTACGATAATGCATGGAAATTTCATGAAAATTTTACCCCTATCGAAGTCGAGGATATGAAGGAATCTCTTAGGGAAGCTAAACCCATTCTTGTGGAAGAATTTATTTGGATAGTTTATAGTAACGAAAAACCTATTGCTTTTTTAATTATGTTGCCCGATGTTAATCAAATACTTAAACATCTAAATGGTAAAATGCACCTTTTCAATAAATTAAAATTTCTTTATTACAAAAAACGAAATACCATTACAAGAGCTCGTGTAACAGTTATGGGAGTGATACCTGAATTTCAGAAATATGGTATTGAATCCGGAATATTCTGGCACATGAAAGAAGTTATGGATAAACGACCTCATTATAACGAACTTGAACTTTCATGGGTTGGGGATTTTAATCCTAAAATGCAAGCATTACATGAATCAACAGGCGCCAAATTTGCCAAGCGTCATATTACTTATCGTAAGCTTTTTGATGATAAAAGAAGCAAAAGATCCTCAATAATATCTACTGATACTAAGGAGAAAAATCTAAAAATGAAAAAGAATTGAATTAGTTAATTCTTTTTTTAACTTTGCCGTTCAATATTAAATGAATATATGTTTAACCAAAATTATTTATTATGAAAAAATTAGTACTATTAAGTTTAGTTTTGAGTATTGGTCTTTTGGGTTTCTCTCAGGAAAGAACTCAAATAAAAAAATCAATCCAAAACATTTCAAAGACAATGGTTTATGTGAACCCCACTGATGAAGTTGTGGATGTAACCCATGCACCAAATCCTTTTGTTTCAAATTACAAAGATTTGGTTGGCGAAGATGTAATCGGAACAACTTATTACGATCTTCAGTCAAATACAATGGTAAGTAACAGGATACATGTTTATTCTGATGGAACTATTGGGGCTGTGTGGACAAGAGGAATTGATACACCTCCGGGCTTTGATGATAGAGGTACAGGATACAACTTCTATGATGGAAGTGCATGGGGTCCTTCACCTACTGCTCGTATTGAAGATGAAAGAGTTGGTTGGCCAAGTTATGCTCCATTAGGAGAAAATGGTGAAATAGTTGTTGCACACCTTGCGTCGGGATTAAAAATTTCTACACGTGAGCAAAAAGGTACAGGAGAGTGGACTTATCAAACATTAGATGGACCTGCACCTGCAGATTTAACATGGCCACGTATGATAACAGCCGGTGAGAATAATAATACTGTTCATTTACTTGCAAACTCTTACGTTGCATATGGTGGACAAGAAACTGCTCTTTTGTATTACAGGTCACTTGATTCCGGCGCAAACTGGGATATCGAAGCTCAGGTTATTGAAGGTTTAGGCCCTGATTATTATGGTCGAGTTGGTGCTGATGATTATGTATGGGCTGAACCAAATGGTGGAGCGATTGCTTTCCTTATTTCAAGCAAATGGTATAATGATATGTTAATGATGAAATCAACTGATAATGGAGATAGCTGGG
Organism: Bacteroidales bacterium; assembly: GCA_021107915.1. GTDB lineage: Bacteria > Bacteroidota > Bacteroidia > Bacteroidales > JAIORY01 > JAIORY01. The sequence continues at coordinate 6,912 of JAIORY010000348.1, forward strand.
AAAAAACAATTATTTGGGAACATCCTTATCCATTCTATGATTGGGATGTAACTGTTACTGATACTTTTTGTTGTGTAGATAATTCTGCAAGTATTACACTTGATTCTGAAGGAATTGCTCATGTTACTTTTGGAATTAGCAGAGTGAATCATCCGGAAACAGGTAATACTTATTCTTTATACTTTTTAACTGACGGAATTGGTTATTGGAATGAAACAATGGAAACATTTTCAAATAACTTAAATGCACTTAATCCATGGGGACACGAAGATTCAGAACTTGTTGATGATTACAGTCTTATTGGTTGGACGCAAGATGTTAATGGAAATGGAGAAATCGATTATTTCACAACAAATTATGATTTTTTCCAGACTTATCGTACACCGGGTGTTTCTACAATGCCTACTATTGCAGTAGATGATTATGGTAGAGTAATAATTGCTTATTCTTCAACTACCGAAACTTATGATAATACAGTTTGTAATTATAAGCATGTTTGGTTAAGGACAAGAGCTTTGGATGAAACATGGGGTGATTTTGAAGACCTTAATGTTGATATAAATCATATTTTTGATGAATGTATTTATCCTGTTATAGGACAAAATATTAATGGAAGTGCTTATATTCTTTATCAGGCAGATTATGAACCGGGTCTTGCCCTTGATGATGCTCATGGATATGATGAAAACAGAATGATTGTTGCAAATTATGATCTTAATGTAGGAATTGAGGAAAATGAATTCAATGCAGCAAGTGTTTCGCAAAACTTCCCAAATCCATTTACAAATACTTCAATTGTTTCTGTTAATCTTACTAAGGCTGCTGATTTAAGTCTTGAAGTATTTAACCTAACAGGACAAAAAGTTTATGAAGTAAGCAATGGACATTCAAATGCCGGAACTCATAATTTAGTTATTAATGCAGAAAATTTAAGTTCAGGTATTTACTTTTATACTGTAAATGCAGGTAATAATGCAATTACTAAAAAAATGATTATTTACTAATAAGCTTAGTTAAAATATTTTTAAAAAGCTTCTCTGATTTCAGAGAAGCTTTTTTTTTGTTTTATTTTGAAATAATAAAAATTATTTTATAAATTTGTTGTTCGTTTTTAAAATTGAATATATAACTATATTATTAACTAAAATTATTTATCATGAAAAAATTATTACTATTATTGGTGGCAGTATGCTTTGTAATTGGTGCAAATGCACAAAAAACTACAAAATCTGTCAAAATGAATCACAAAAAGTTACTTCTTGATAGTGAATATCAAAGACAAGCTCCTCCACCCGCAATTAATTACTCTGATGATGTGAAAGCTAGCGTTGAAAGTAAGGATATCGTAAGAGTAGATGTCGGAATAGCGTTTAGCCAAAGATCTTTTCGTCGTGAAGACTGTAGAGTTATATCTTATAATAAAGATTTGGATTTGATTAGCATGTCTTTTATACTTGATGAAGAAACTTATCCTTCAATTGCTTTGAGTGATGGATCTGTTGGAATCTTCTATTCCGCTGATCAAGGCCAAACATGGACCGGACCAGTGCTCCTTTCTGATCTTACCCCTGATGAAAAGCGTAATTACTACTTATCAGGCGTTCTTTATAACCCAAGCGGCAATTCTGTTGTAGAAGACGCTTATGGTGTATACCAGGGTTCTGCTCCTGATAATGCAGGCGGTACACTGGGAGATTGGGACAACCAGGCGTTTGGATCAAGTACCCTTGGAGGTGCTAATTACTTTACAGAATACTTTGAAAACACTGAAGTGAATCACGAACATGATGGATACTTCAATCAATTTGGATTAACCCAAAAAGAAGATTTTATGAAGTGCTTTAATATTTGGGCAGAAGGACCATGGGCTGGTTTTACAGACCTTAAAATGGAAGACATTCATGGAACTTTCAATGGTACCGGATTTGACTGGAACCTTGAACATTCTGTCATAGAAATACCTTTTAATATAGATCCTGCTGATGGTGAAGCCATGTGGCCTGGTAAATGGACCTGGTCTGATGTAGCCGCTGATATGGTCTGGTCAGATGATGGCATGATTGGATATACATGGATGGTTGGTGCACATGATAATATGGAAACTGGTTGGTGGCCAATGATCTTTAAAACCACTGATGGTGGAAATGATTGGGACGAGGTTGAACTTGATCTCTTTGATGATGAGGTGCAGGATGTCTTTCAAAACGGCGCTACCAGCCCCTATAACTGGTTAATTTTCCCCTGTCAAGATATTAATGAAGAATTCTTAGATTTCACTATTCCTTATTTCAGGGCTTCTACAGGTGCAGTTGATGCTGAAGGGAATCTGCAATTATTTGCTGATGTGACCAGCCACAGTCGTGACTTTATTAATGAATGGGAGTATTACGAAGGTATTGGTTGGGTATATACTCGCGCTGGTTGTATATTTAAATTCACCGTTGGAGATGAATTAATTGATGTTATGTTGGTTGACTCCCTGATGTCAAATCAAGCCCAATCACAACTAGGAAATGACTCATTGTATTGCGATGATGGCTGGCTCCACAGGCTGCATGTTACTAAAGATGAACGCTCAGAAGAATTCTTTGTAACATGGAATGATTCGCCGGATGGAAATCGTTTTGTGTATAATTTTGCACCTGATATAAAAGGATGGTCATATAACATCACTACCGGCGTGAATACAGATCCTGTTTGTTTCACTTGCGGTACAACACTTCCTTATGAACATTATTGGTATATCGCAGCATCTGAATATGCCTTTTATAATTCTGTTGATACAACTTTTACTGTCCCTATGGTGAACGCTGTTACTATTGATGATTTTTATAGTAACTCAAGTGCCTCTGCGGATCCTATTCATGTTCAATATGTAGATGGTATAACATTCGATGCAATTGTACCAATTAGTGTTGGTGTAGATGAATTTTCAGGACAATCAAACATCAGCGTTTCGCAGAACTTCCCGAATCCATTTACAAATACTTCAATTGTTTCTGTTAATCTTACTAAGGCTGCTGATTTAAGTCTTGAAGTATTTAACCTAACAGGACAAAAAGTTTATGAAGTAAGCAATGGACATTCAAATGCCGGAACTCATAATTTAGTTATTAATGCAGAAAATTTAAGTTCAGGTATTTACTTTTATACTGTAAATGCAGGTAATAATGCAATTACTAAAAAAATGATTATTTACTAATAAGCTTAGTTAAAATATATTAGAAAAGCTTCTCTGATTTCAGGGAAGCTTTTTTTATTTTTATTTTTATAATAATAAAAATTATTTTATACATTTGTTGTTCGTTTTAAAAATTTAATATTAACTATATTATTAACTAAAATTATTTATCATGAAAAAATTATTACTTTTTGTAGCGTTTATCGCTTTTGGGTTATTTGCCTTTTCACAAGGAAACCCTCCTGTGCAACCGGGAGTTAAGGTTGCTAAAGTTCCCGATCAAAGAGCTATGGCTAAAGTTGCTGATGTTGCTGTAAAAGCATCATCATTTATTTCTGCAGATGCTAACCACCAAGTTGACTTTAGTGGTTACAAAGGAACTGACATTGTAACTATTATTCCAATCGGAAATTCAGCTAATGCTTATGGATATGGGTACAATAATGGTGCAGCTACTTTTGTATGGGCTGACCAAAACCTGAACACAGTTCAAAATTTACACCGAATGACTTCTCCCCCTCATTCAGGTAATCTTGCTATTGATATTTCAGTAGATGGTGGTATAACATGGGAAGTTAACCGTGAGATTTATAATGTAACTATTGAGGAATACAGAGCAAGGTATCCACAAGGTATTATTTACAATCCTGAAGGAAATACTGACCCAAATAATGCTTATGTAGGTTATTTTGCTGCATCATTAGATGGTTCTAATGGTGGCAGTTGGGGATCATATACTTACGGCTCAGCCAATATTGGCGATCCTACTGATACTAAAGTTCATTATCAAACTTCTGATCTTGCTAATGGTTATTATCAGGGAATTCCAACAGCTTATACTGTAACACAACAAGGTGATGTTTGGATGGCTGATGCTTCTTTACTTAATTCTTTTGAGGAATATCTTGGAGACATTATTATGTACCATGGTACTTTTGATGAGGTAGAAGGTGATATTATATATGAAAAATCCCTTGTACCTGCAGCATGTGATTATGCAAGATATTTAAAAATGGCTTTCTCTCCTGATGGACAAACAGGGTTTATTTTTTGGAGTAACTTTGACGGATCAATTCCATACATGGATGATTGGTCTTATCCATTACTTCTTAAAACCGATGATGGTGGAGATACATGGGCTGATGAATTAATAAGCATTGAGTTAAGTGGTGAAGATGGAATAGAAGCCATTAAAAATTGGTTATCTGATGAGTTTCTTGATGAACTTTTTGGTCCGGGTGCATGGAATCGTGACGATCTGATGTACACTACTCCTTATTTTAATTCAGATATTGCAGTTGATGCAGCTGGTAACCCACATGTTTGTACAAGCGTATTTCTTTGTGCTGATGACCCCGGATATATTATCGTAACTCCCGAATCATTTGGTATGTTTGATATTTATTCTTACGATGGTGGTGTTACATGGGATGCTGCTTTTCTTGGTTCTTTAAATTCTTATGACGGTAATTTCGAACCGGATGATTTTGATGAATTTAACAGACTACAAGTTGCTACAACATGGGATCATACAAAATTCTTCTATACTTGGTTAGATACACGTCTCGAAGGTGTTGATGATAATTCTGCTCCTGATATTTATGCCAGAGGTTTTGATTGGCAGAATAGTAAAATGACTGTTAATGAATTAGGTGAAGATGCTCCTAATAATGTTACAGCTTTTTCTGAAGCAATGTGGCAAGCTTATTTCCAGGCTACTTCTGCGTATGTTTTAGTAAATGATGATGTATATACTATACCTATTGTTTATGAAGACCTTGATCCTCTAAATGTTGCAGACCCTGTTCAGTTTAAATATATTCAGGATTTTTCATATACTGATGATGACTTCCAGATTGTTGGAGTTAATGAAATTATTAAAACTAATAAAGTTGATGTTTCTCAAAACTATCCAAATCCATTTAGTAACTTCTCAACAATTACTGTTAAACTTGAGTTAGCTACTGAATTAAGCATTGAGATATTTAACTTAACCGGACAGAAAGTTTATGATGTAAGTAATGGACATTCTACTGCCGGAACTCACAGCATTATTATTGATGCTAGTAAATTATCTGCAGGTGTATATTTTTATACTGTACATGCAGGTGAACAAACTTTCACTAAAAAAATGATCGTAAAATAAGATCGTAAAATGCTTGAATAATAAAAAGCTTCTCTGATTTCAGGGAAGCTTTTTTTTTGATGTTAGAAACTTTTATACATTTGAAGATGAAAATTATGAGATTAGTGTTAAACCAAAATTATTTATCATGAAAAAATTATTACTTTTCGTAGCGTTTATTTCTGTTGGGTTATTTACCTTTTCACAAGGAAATCCTCCTGTGCAACCGGGAGTTAAAGTTGCTAAAGTGCCTGATCAAGCTATAGTTAAAGTTGCTGATGTTGCTGTAAAAGCATTATCATTTATTTCTACAACTCCTAATCAAGAAGTTGACTTTAGTGGTTACAAAAGAACCGATATTGTTACAATTGTTTCTCTCGGAAACGCAGCTAATGCTTATGGATATGGGTCCAGTAATGGTTCGGCTACTTTTGTTTGGGCCGATCAAAATCTTAACACCATTACTAATATACATCGAATGACTGTTCCTCCTCATTCAGGTAATCTTGCTGTTGATATTTCAGTAGATGGTGGTATGACCTGGGAAGTTAATCGTGAGATATACAATGTAACAAATGAAGATTACATAGCGAGATATCCACAGGGTGTTATTTACAATCCCGAAGGAAATACTGACCCCAATAATGCTTATGTAGCATATTTTGCTGCTTCATTAGATGGATCTAATGGTGGTAGTTGGGGATCATATACTTATGGTACGGCAAATATTGGTGATCCAACTGATACTATTGTTCATTATCAATCTTCTGATCTTGCTAATGGTTATTATCAGGGAGTTCCCACTGCTTATACTATAACAAAACAAGGTGATGTTTGGATGGCTGATGCTGCTTTACTTGATTCTTATATTGAGTATCTTGGAAACATTATTATGTATCATGGTATTTTTGATGAGATAGAAGGTGATATTATATATGAAAAGCTTCTCGTACCTGCAGAATGTGATTATGCAAGCAATTTAAAAATGTCTTTTTCACCTGATGGGCAAATAGGTTTTGTTTACTGGAATAACCACAACGGATCAATTCCATACTTGGATGAGTGGACTTATCCATTACTTCTTAAAACCGATGATGGTGGTGATACTTGGGCTGATGAATTGATAAGTATTGAAATAAGTGGTGAAGATGGAATTGATGCTATAAAAAACTGGTTATCTGATGAGTTTCTTGATGAGCTTTTTGGGGCAGGTGCATGGGATCGTGATGAACTTAAATACGCTACTCCTAATTTTAATACTGATGTTGCAGTTGATAAATGGGGTAATCCTCATGTTATAACAAGTGTATTTCTTTGTGCTGATGAACCCGGATATATTATCGTAACTCCCGAATCATTTGGCGTTTTCGACATTTATTCTTATGATGGTGGCGAAACATGGACCGCAGCTGTTCTTGGTTCTCTGAATAAATATGTAGGTATTTTCCAGCCTAATGATTATACAGAATATAACAGACTTCAGGTTGCTACAACATGGGATCATACAAAATTTTTCTATACTTGGTTAGATACACGTCTCGAAGGTGTTGATGATAATACTGCACCTGATATTTACGCCAGAGGTTTTGATATGGCTGCCAGTGCAATGACGGTAAATGAATTAGGTGAAAATGCTCCTAATAATGTTACAGCTTTTTCTGAAGCAATGTGGCAGGCTTATTTTCAGGCTACTTCTCAATATGCTTTTGAAAATGATGGTATTTATACTATACCTATTGTTTATGAAGAACTTGATCCTTTAAATATGCTTGACCCTGTTCATTTTAAGTATATTCAGGATTTCTTTTTTACTGATGCTGACTTCCAGATTATTGGAGTTAATGAAATTATTGAAACTAATAAAGTTGAAGTTTCTCAAAACTATCCAAATCCATTTAGTAATTTTTCAACAATAACTGTTAAACTTGAGTTAGCTAATGAATTAAGCATTGAGATATTTAACTTAACCGGACAAAAAGTTTTTGATGTAAGCAATGGACATTCTGCTGCCGGAACTCACAGCATTATTATTGATGCTAGTAAATTATCTGCAGGTGTATATTTTTATACTGTACATGCAGGTGAACAAACTTTCACTAAAAAAATGATCGTAAAATAAGATCGTAAAATGCTTGAATAATAAAAAGCTTCTCTGATTTCAGGGAAGCTTTTTTTTTGATATTCAGTTTGGAGTCAGAAGACCGAAGACAGAAATGACACTTCCGACTTCGGTCTTCCTTCTTCGGACAAAAATATTGCTTATTCATAAATCCGCAAGGATTTTTATTAGTGAAATGTAATGAGTGGATTACATAGAAAATTGTTTACCTATTTTAGTGATACAAAATTTGTGTTAATTTGTGAAATTTGTGTCCAAATGGAATCTGCTTGTGGATTTAAGGCTTAATTAAAAAAAGAAAAAAACATAATTTATTATTTGTTATTTTTGCATTTTTAATATATAAATAAATTTATGTCTGAAATTCTGACAAAAGCTTTTTTATTGAAATTTATTAAATTCGGTGTAGTGGGATTTTCTGGTTTGTTTGTCGATTATGGATTTACTTTTTTATGTAAAGAAATTTTAAAAATCAATAAATTTATTTCTAATTCAATTGGATTTATTTTAGCGGCTTCTTCAAATTACTATCTGAATCGTATATGGACTTTTAAAAGCGAAAACCCCAATATTGCCGAAGAATATACTACGTTTATAATAATTTCTCTGATAGGATTAATAATCAATAATCTGGTTCTTTGGCAGATACTGAAAAGGTTTAAAATCAATTTTTATTTTGCAAAAGCCTTTGCCATTGCAGTTGTTATCATTTGGAATTTCTTTGCGAATGCGTTTATTACTTTTGGTTGATTCTTTTGTCTCCGGAATCCGGTAATCGGTAACTGGTAATCAGTAATCAGTAACATAACATCCAGCATCCAGTATCCAGCATCCAGTATCCAGCATCCAGTATCAAGAATCAAGCATCAAGCATCAAGCATCAAGAATCAAGAATCAAGCAACTAATACGTCTTCGTCATACCATCTGGAATAACAAGAATATAATTAGCAATCTCTTTTGCGTCTTCATTTAGTTTTTCAATATTTTCTTGTTCTGTGCTGGCAATTGTAAGTATTTTTAAATCAGGATTTAATTGTTTGAGATACCAGACGGTGCTTTCAAAATCATTAGAATGATATGTTCCATTGTAATGGATAAATAAATTTCCTGCCTCAAAATTCTTATAAATAAAATGAGCCATTGTAGCATCTTTTATTGCCTGTGCTTTTGGAAGATTTGCTGAAGCTTGCCTCATGCCTTTCATCATTCCCATCATTTTTTTATAAGCTTTTAGTTCAGGATCATATTTTACAGGTAAAGTGGCAATGTACGATTTTGCCTTAGTACTCAAGCTGTCAAGAGCTTCAAGTCCTCTTTTATGAACAACAGAAGCATATCGTCTTGGAATATTTGATGCAATAAAATCAAGTTGATTTTCTTTGGCAAATTCAACAAGTGGTTTATAATCGGTTTTATAATTTGGCCAGATGCGAGCTTCTTTTTCAAAGCTTTTAACACTAATTTTTCCCGAAAGATATTCGTTTAAAAGAAGTTGATTATCTGCTTCAAACATTTCTGCACCAAGGATAAGATTGTTTCCTTTTTCTGCAAAAAGGCTTTTAGTTAATTCAAGTTGAAGCCAGTGACAAATTGGATTATTATGCAATTCGCCGAAAAATACTATATCAGCTTCCAGAGCATCCTTAACAAGTTTACTATATTTAACTGTTTTGCCCTGAGAATTGTAAATTCTATATGCGGGTTTATCATTTTTGAATGAAGTACTCAAGAAAAAAATAGGTACTAAAAGTGTTATCAGTGCTTTTTTCATTTTTGAATTTGTTTAGTTTATAATAAATATTTTAAATAGTATCCAGACAACAGGCACTCTGCGGTTATGATGGGAATAAAGGTATAAGGGTATAATGGTGTTTCCCCTATTTCCTCTATTTCACTTATTCCCCATATTTCCCATTTTATCTTTTCTTCAACTCCTCAGCATGAAACATCAGAGGTAAAACATCTTTAACGCTTTTTATTATTTGAATTTTACCTGTTTGGCTCATAAGAAGCAGACGAATATTATTTTGCTGTCGTGTTTCGTATTCTGCTAAAACTTGTCGGCAGGCACCACAGGGTGCTACAGGTACTTTTATTGAAAAGTTTTTCGCGTTAGCAGTAATAGCAATGGCAAGAATTTCTTCTTCGGGATACTGCGACGAAGCATAATAAATTGCCACTCTTTCGGCACAAAGCCCCGAAGGATAAGCTACGTTTTCCTGATTATTTCCTGTAATTATTTTTCCGTTACCGAGAAGTATTGCTGCTCCAACGTGATAATCTGAATACGGAGCATAAGCTTTATCAGAAATCTCAACAGCTTTTATTAGTAGCTCTTGATCTGTTTCTTGCAATTCAGAAATATTTTCGTATTCTTCGTAGATGATTTTTATTTCTTGTTGTTTCATAAGAAAGCATTATTAATGCAATACGAAAGTAGAAAATTTTAATGAATTGTATTTTTATTTGATGTTTTATTTCAATAAATAGTTTCAGTTTTTCCAGTCTCAAGGATCAAGAATCAAGCATCAAGCATCAAGGATCAAGCATCAAGCATCAAGGATCAAGCATCAAGGATCAAGCATCAAGCATCAAGCATCAAGGATCAAGCATCAAGCATCAAACATCAAGCATCAAGCATCAAGTATCAAGTAATCAATCTTTCTTAGTAAAAATAAGCAAGGAAGTAAAAAATGCGAATAAAGTAACTCCAGCTTGCGATTCTATTGTGTCTTCAGTAAGCATCGACAGTACCATAATAATAAAGAAAATGACATAAAAATAATCTTTAAATTTCCCTGCAATTATGGGGGGATAAATTAAAGTGAAAAGAAACCAAATAAAACCTATCAAACCAAAAGCTACAAAAATTGAAAGAAACTGGTTATGTGAACGCCATCTTAAATGTGTTTTTAATGGTGAATTCATTTTTTCGTATTGCTTATTGAATGCTATCGGAAGATCTCCTGTACCTACTCCTATCCAAAAATTGTTACGAATTAATTGTAATGATGCTTTAAAATATTCAACCCGTTGAAGTATTGAGCTTCCATTAGGATTTTTGTCATAAATAAAATTATTATAACCAATAATGATTTTTGAAATCCTGGTTTTAAGACTGGGATTATAGAGGTAGTTAACATTGGCAATTCCCTGTTCAATTGCTTTAATTTCTTTATCGCTCAATTTGCTTAATCCTTCAGCATCTTTTCGGTATCCTTTAGAGGAAAGATATCTGATGATTGTGTGCTTAATCATCTGATCATTTTTATCTTTTCCATTAAAATCAAACGAACTCCTTTTGTTCCAATATTTTCCTAATTCTATTCTCGAAAGGTATATCCCAACATATTTCCCGTCTTCTATACCATAATGAATTGTGTCATGAACATAATGATTACCCAGAGCTGTTTTCTTATCTAATGTAGAATAATCAACAGCTTTTACATCATAATAATCATTAATTGTATCTTGGATGAAAACAAATAGTAACAATGGTATTATGAAAAGAATGATAGCTAAAGTAAATTTTAAGATTTTGTTTTTAATTGAAAAGATCAAAAATAAAATCAGGCAAATACTAATTACTATTACAATTAAAATTCCTATACCGGATTCAATAATAAATAGGAAACTTAACAACCATACGATGGTAATTACAAAAACAGATTTTAATATTATGTTGTAATTTCCTTTTTTAAAGGTAAACCAGACCAAAGAAAAAATTGCGATACAAATATTCAAACTGAATCTGATAGGAGAAATAAATATTGAAATGTTTCGTATGTCAGTAAATTCGTGTTGAAGTAATACATATGTGCTTATAATTGAGCCAGCAAGAACTGCTCCGGTAAAAAAGAACATCAGAATATTAAATTGCTTTTTATCAATTGGCTCCATGGTTGATAAAATTATCGGGAAAACCAGAAGCGGTAATTTAGTTCTGAGATCTTTTAATGCATAATCAAAATCGGTAGTATATATTAATCCCAATAAATGTAATATAAACAAAGAAACCAAAATCATGGCTGCTTTGTTTTGGAAAAACACCTGAAATTTTGCAACAAAGTTTTTTGCCGGCAAACTAACAAAGTATATAAAAAGTTTTAAACTTGCCTTTAAGAATGAATTGTTTTTATAATATTTTGAGATTAGACTGAATGAAAAACCTGACCAAAACCAGAGTGCAACCAAAAGAAATTGAAATACGCTCATGGTATATTTCGACAATGGCAAACTTATTGTCATCAATATGAGAGCAATGAAGTAAGCATTTGAATGAAATTTTCTTGTGTAAATGTATTTCAAAATCAGTTAAATTTAATTATAAAAATAGTAAAATATTTGTTAATAGTAAAATTAAAATAATGGAATGTTGAAGTATCCGTACGGACTCCCTACGGTCGATGGAGTAATGGATTTTCCCTATTTTCTTTATTTCCCGTATTTCCCCTATTTCCATTATTTCCTTTTATTTCCCTTTAAAATCAAACTATATTTCTCCGTATCCATTAATATTTCAATTGCTGTTTCTATTTCAGGGTCTTTCTTTAAAGAAGAAATAACCTGTCCTTTTTGATAATAATATCTTGCTATTATTTCGATTCTAAGCATATCTTTTATTTCATCCTGATGCTTATTAATATCTGCTTTTTTATCGTGCTTCATTTTTTCTTTCAACGCCTCATATTCTTGTTTTATTGCATCAAAATAGTTTTCCTTTTTTGCGAATTTTTTAAGGTCTTCAAGTGCTTTTTCGCTTTTGCTGGTATAATCATAATCTTTATCAGAAATATAATTTTTAAAATCTTCGAATATTTCATCAGTAATAATAAAATCTTTTGCTTCAGGGATTGAAGGTGTTTCGGAATTGAATTTTGTTGCATAATCAAAAATGTGATAATTTACGAATAAACTCGAAGCTATATTGCTGAATTTAAGATCATCAAGAAGAATGTCGGGTTCAATGCCTTTTCCGTCATAAACCGTTCTGCCGTTTCGGGTTTTAAAAGCAGTGGTAAGGGAATCAGGAATTTTATAAAAATCACCGTTATCATTTTTATGAGAATAATCAATTTCCTGTATGCATCTGCCGCTTGGTATATAGTATTTTGCAATTGTAATTTTGGCTTTTGAATTATAGCTGATAGGAACAACATTTTGTACCAGTCCTTTTCCGAAAGTCCTTTGTCCGATGATAACTGCACGATCTAAGTCTTGAAACGATCCTGCAACGATCTCCGAAGCAGAAGCACTTCTTTGGTTTACCATAATTACTACAGGAATTTTAGTATCGATAGGAGTGAGAATAGTTTTATATTTTTTGTTTTTATCAGGTAATTTACCTTTTGTGCTTACAATAAGATTTCCCTTTTCAATAAAGATATTTGAAACCATGACTGCTTCATGTAAAAGACCTCCACCATTTCCACGAACATCAATTATTATTCCTTTTAGATCATTATTATTTTTAAGATCAATGAAGGCATTTTTCACATCTTTTCCGGCATCTTTTGTAAAACTAATAAGTTTAATATAACCAATATGCTTATCAAGCATTCCATAAAAAGGAATATGGTCGATCTTAATATTTTCTCTGATCAACTCTTTTTTAAGAGGTTCTTCTTCATCTGTTCTTTCGATAGTAATTGTGAGTTCGGTTCCGGCTTGTCCTTTTAGGACTTCACTAATTTCTTTAGGCGTTTTATTTTTTGCCGATTTGTCATTAATTTTCAATATTTTATCTCCGGCTTTTAATCCGGCTTTATAGGCAGGGAATCCTTCATAAGGTTCCGAAATTATTACATACTCCCCTCTCTTTTGAATTCTTGAACCTATACCTCCATATTGTCCTGTAGTAATAAATCTAACATCTTCGATTTCCGATTCGGGGATAAATACCGTGTAAGGGTCAAGCGACTTTAGCATTGCATCAATACCGGTTTCCATTAATTTGCCGGGATTGATTTCGTCAACGTAATTTTTATTAAGTTCTTTGTACAATGTTGTGTAAATTTCAAGATTTTTTGATATCTCAAAATTATTGTTTTGTGCCTGAGTAATAATTGATATTAATAACAGGAATATTAAAGACTTAATGAAAAGTGCAGAATTAAAGGGTATATTTTTTTTCATGTGTTTATTTTTTTGTAGTTCATTTATTTTAATGGATTATGTTTTATCAATTCAAAATGTAGAAATTAGAAATTAGAAATTTTCACTTTTCCTTAATTTCTAATTTCCAATTTCCCATACGGGCTAACTTCGTGTTGCAAGTTTCATTATTTAATCAATCATTCATTCAATCAATCATTCATTCATTCATTCATTCAATTTCTAATAGAACCATTTTTGTTCTGTTTAAGTTTAAGGTACCGGATCATATCCACTGCCACCCCAAGGATTGCATGATAAAAAACGTTTTAATGTAAGCCAGCCACCTTTATGTGGTCCATATTTTTTTATTGCCTGAATTCCGTATGTTGAGCATGTTGGCGTATATCTGCATGAAGGTGCGAAATATGGCGAAATAACTCCTTGGTAAAAACGGATCAGTAAAATATAAAAACTAGCTAATATTTTTTTCATAATCTATTATTAAACGATTAAAAATAGAAATTATTTTTTTTTCGATTTCAATATATGGTAATATTTTATTGGCAGTATAAATAATTGCAAAAACACATTTCTTTTCCAATTCATTAAGAGGTTTATATAAATGATCTTCTTTGTTTTTTCGGTATGCTTCGCGAAGGAGTCGTTTTATTTTGTTCCTGTCAACTGCATTACGAAACCTTTTTTTAGAAACACTAAAAAGAATTTGAACAGGAAATTCTAAGTTCTGTTCAGTATCTTTCCATACTACAGAAAAAGGATATATATGAAAAGTTTTGCCGGTACTAAACAAATCTTCGATAATTTGCTTTTTTCTAAGTCGCTCGTTTTTTGTTAGAGTTTGCATAATTAGTGTCTGTCCATAAAGTCAGCAATTTTTGAAATAAAGCACCAAAATAACAAAAAAATCAAATAACAAACAAATTCCAAATATCAATGATCAAATATTCAAAACAGCCTAAAACTGTTTTGATCATTAAATTTTTGGTTATTGGAATTTATTTGAAATTTGTTGCTTGTCATTTGTAATTTTTACTATTTATTTTAATTTTTGCACTTTATAGACGGACATAAATTAAATTATGTCTTTAAACAATGATGGAGCTGTTAAAGCTCCATCAAAAATTTATTCAATAAAATATTTTGGTGTTTCAAATTATTTTTTCTTTTTTTCTTTTTGTATAAATTCGTCAATAGCCATAGTCATTGAAGGAGCAGTTTTTGTAGGTGCTTGAATGTTAAGTTCCAGACCGGCTTCTTTTACAGCTTTTGTAGTAGTTGGACCAAAGGCAGCAATGGTTGTTCCGTTTTGTTTGTATTCAGGGAAGTTTTTGAAAAGTGATGCAATTCCGGATGGACTGAAGAAAATTATCATGTCAAATTTGTTAATGTTAACCTTTGACAGATTACTGGCTACTGTTTTATAAAGTACAGCTTTGGTATAATTTATTTTGTTGTTATCAAGCAACTTGATCATACTTTGTTTATGGATATCGGAAACAGGAAGTAAAAATTTCTCATCTTTATGTTTAATAAGAATGTCTATTAATTCCTTAAAATTTTGTTTGCCGTGAAATATCTTACGTTTACGGTATTGAACATACTTTTGAAGATAAAAAGCTGTTGATTCCGAAACACAAAAATATTTTAATGAATCCTGTATTTCAACTCTCATTTCTTTTGCCATCCTGAAAAAGTGGTCAACAGCATGTCTGCTGGTAAAAATTATGGCACTATGATCAAGAATTGCGATCTTCTCTTTTCGAAATTCTTTGGAAGCAATACCTTCTATTTTAATGAATTTTTGAAATTCAAGTTTAAGCTTGTGCTTTTCAGCCAAACAACCATAAGGTGATTTTTCAATATCTTGTGGTTTAGGCTGCGAAATTAAAATCTTTTTAATTTTTTTCTTATCGGTTATTTTTGGCACAACAGAAAAATTTAGTTAATATAAAAAATAATTTTTTATTACCATTTTTGTCAATACTATTAATGGTAAAATTTCGAGGCTGCAAAGGTAAATAAATAAATGTAAATAGGAATAATTTTTATACGATAATCCAATAATAAATCCTCTAATTAACCAGAATGCTAATATCAGATAAGTAATTACAATACCTATATAAATAAACAGATCACTATTAAGATAAATAATTAAAATATTAATCGGGAGAATTACAACACCTGTAACTGCTGTAAATATAAGCATATTAAGCAAATATTCTTTAGTTGTTTTTTCAGTACGAAAAATTTTACTGAAAAGTAATATCAAAAACGTCTTTCCAAACCAATATACTGTAAGTAACAAACAAATAATTAAATAGTAAACATGACCTTGAAAAAAAAGTTTATCTTCATCAACAAAATATATAAATGATTGAGTGAGAAACAATGAAAACGATAATATAAAGACAATAAACAAAGGAATTGATATTCGATCATTAAAAAGATTTCCTTCTCTATTTAATTGGTTGGCAAAATGCCGTCCTACAAAAGCCGAATATATTTGTATAATTCTTTTGTGATAAAAAGCATGAGCAAAAGTATATAGTGTTACACATATAATAATTACTCCAAGAATCCAATCATTATTTGCAGTTTTAATTTTATAAGGAACAAATTCTCTTGAAATATTCTCTTTTATGGTAATAAATTTTTTAAGATTTTTTTGTGTTACAACAGAATCTGATTTTTTTGCAATTATAGTATCTTCAGACTGAATATTATTTTTTTTTGCTTGTAAAGAATCACTGGATAATAGGGACACTTTAACAACAAACGTATCTTTTAAATGATATATATTCTGTAATGTTGTACTTGTGTCCTGTGTCATTTTTTGTTTAATAAGATTTCTACAAAATTAATTCAAATTTACTAAAGCTGTATTGAGATTATGATTATTTTTGTATGAATAATCAAAAACAAAATTTATGTTCAATCTTATTTTATTTGGCCCTCCGGGATCCGGCAAGGGAACACAATCAATAAAAATTGCTGAGAAATACGGTTTAATCCATATTTCAACAGGCGACATTTTTCGTAACGAAATAAAGCAAAAAACAGAATTAGGAGTAAAATTTAAAAGTCTTGTTGAAAAAGGTGAATTGGTTCCCGATGAACTGATTATTGATATTCTGGATTCCGCACTTCATAAATATCAAAATATTAACGGCTTTGTATTTGATGGTTTTCCAAGAACATTAAATCAATCCGGTGATCTTGATAATCTATTGGGAAAAGATAAGGAATCGGTTACTTTGGTTCTTGCTCTTGATGTTGATGATAATGAAGTTGTAACTCGATTATTAAAACGAGCTGTTATTGAAGGCAGAAAAGATGATACCGAAGATGTTATTAAAAACCGTTTGCAGGTGTATAAAGATCAGACTTATCCATTGATTGATCTTTACAAAAAACAAAATAAATTTGTCGGTATTAAAGGTATTGGATCAATTGATCAAATATTTGATAATATCTGTGGTGAGATTGATAAAAGATAGGTGTTGCTATTTTCTTTTGTGAATATGATTGTTGAAGTCTATCAATACAATCATTTAAGTGGGCTGGAAGTCCGGAGTCGGAAGTCTGGAGTATGAAGTCTTGCGATCTTCTATCTTCCGACTTCGGTCTTCCAACTTCGGTCTTCCGACTTTCCTCTCACATTAAAGTTTCGTCACAATCTCATAAGTATCTTGTGCAATAACAAGCTCCTCATCAGTTGGGGTTA
>JAIORY010000207.1 GCA_021107915.1 Bacteroidales bacterium
GGCAATCACCACCACCACCTCCTCCCGGAAAATAAAATATTAAATTGAAATTGTTTAAGCTGTTCTGAAAAGGGCAGCTTTTTTTGATTCAATAATTTTATACCAATTGTATTTTAAAATGCGCTGAAAGTGCATTTTGAAATTTACAATGGTTAATGCCGATACATAATCAAAGTGCTTTAAGAAGTGAAGCGAACTTAAAGCGCATTTTGATTAGTAATCGGTATTAGAAGTATTTCTAACAATAGCAATCTCAAACTCAAAACCTCAAACTCAAAACCTCAAACCCGAAACCTCAAACTCGAAACAGTCTCCCTCCAACACAATCCCGTGAAGCTCCCGTAACAGAACTCAAGCAATTTACTTCATCACGCAATTTTAAAACTCCGAGAAAAGCAAATATCATTGCTTCTTTAAAATTGATAATTTCATTAGCTGGAATAATTATTTTATTTTGGTTGTAGTGTTTAATTCTTGAAATCAAAAACTTGTTAAATGCCCCACCACCGGTAGTTAGTATTCTACCATGAATTCCGGTATTTGATGAATTTGCAATTTGAATTGCAAAGTGCTCGACTAATGTTCGCATTTTGTCAACAGTAGAAATATTGGAGTTGTTAAGTAGTGGAATAAACTCTTTTTGAAGCCACTCGTTTGCAAGTGATTTTGGTGGCTGTTTTTGGTAATAATTCAAATTATTCAGATCATTGAGTAAATCCTGATCAACTTTCCCGCTTGAAGCTAATTGTCCGTCTTTATCAAAATTTTTACCGAGTTCTCCGGCAAGTTTATTCAGGATAATATTTACCGGACAAATATCAAAAGCAATTCTTTTTCCGTTTTTATCGAACGAAATATTTGAAAATCCACCAAGGTTAAGACAGAAATCATATTCGCCGAAAAGCAATTTATCGCCAATGGGAACCAACGGAGCACCTTGTCCTCCCAGCTTTACATCAAAACTTCTGAAATCGAAAATTACAGGCAAACCGGAACTTGCAAAAATAGCAGCCCCATCGCCAAGCTGAAATGTAATTTTTTTATCCGGTTCATGAAAAATTGTATGACCATGGGAAGCAATATATTCGGGTGTGAAATCATTTTCAGTTATAAACTTTTTTACAAGCTCTCCAAGGAAATGTCCGTATTCAATATGCGATTTTTTTATTTCATCAGGATTTGAGTCGGGAAGTTGCCTGAGTTTGTTTATCCAAAATTTGGGATATTCAATGGTTTCAGCTTTAATAATTTTGAAACTCCAGTTTTCTTTTTTATTGAAATGACAAAAAGCAATATCCACTCCATCGAGTGAAGTACCGGACATCAAACCGATTATTTTATACGTTTTCATAGAATTTCGGCAAGACTTTCGAGTTTGTTTCCACGAGAACCTTTTATTAAAATTGATGAGTTTTTTAAGGGCTGATCTTTAAAATAATTATTGAGTTCATCTGCATTTATAAATGATTTGAATTCATTTTTTGCGCAAACAGATTGAAATATTTTCCCGACAAGGAAGACATTCCGAATACCTTTTTCTTTAATTAAAGACAAGATTTTAAGATGTTCGTTTTTTTCTTCGCTGCCTGTTTCAAGCATGTCGCCAATAATTAAAACTTTGTTTTCGAGATTAAGCTGAGCGAAATTTTCAATAGCCAATTTCATACTCGAAGGGTTGGCATTGTATGCATCAAGAATGATGGTGTTATTATTTTTTGAGTAAATAATTTGTGACCGCATATTTGCAGGTTCATAATTTTCGATTGCAGATTTTATTTTTCCGGCATCAACACCAAAATAATTACCTATACAAATTGCTGCTTCTATATTTTCAAAATTATAACTTCCAAAAAGTTTTGTTTTAATATTTTTCTCGCCTTGCTGAGAAAACCATTTCATGTTTACAAAAAGATTATGGTCAATAATCTCTGACCTGCAATCTGCTTTTGAAGTTTTTCCGTACAAAGTTCTTTTGATATTGCCGGAAAGTTTCATTAATAATTTATCATCCGAATTAACGAAAACACTCCCATTGTTTTTTGCAGTGAAATTGAATAATTCTGATTTTGCTTTTATCACACCTTCAATATTGTTAAATCCTTCGAGGTGAGCTTTCCCGATGTTTGTGATTATTCCGTAATTTGGTTTTGCAATTTCACACAAATCAGCTATTTCGCCAAGATGATTTGCTCCCATTTCAATAATTGCAATTTCAGTTTTTTTAGTGATTTTTAAAATCGTAAGAGGACCTCCGATGTGATTATTAAAATTTCCGGTGGTTGCAAGACTGTTAAATTTCTGACCTAAAACTGTATTTATCAATTCTTTTGTTGTGGTTTTTCCATTCGATCCGGTAATCGCAATTAGTGGAATATCCGTTTTATCGCGATGATATTTTGCAAGTTCCTGAAGTGTTTTTAAAACATCATCAACAAGAATAAATTTTTTGTTTTCACAGAACGCTGCTTCATCCACCACAGCATAAGCAGCACCATTTTCGATAGCATTCTTAGCAAATTTATTCCCATTAAAATTCTCTCCTTTTAATGCGAAAAATATTCCATTATTCTGATCCTCCCTTGAATCAATTGATATTTTGGAATACTTAATAAATATTTTATAAAGTTGTTTGATTAGCATGAATTTATTAAAATATTAAATTGTTTTTAATTTATAAAGAGATAAAACAAAGATATAAAATTAATAAAAAAACCCTGTTATTGTATATCAATCTTTATTTTTGCCAAAATAAATAAATTTGGTAGAGCAAATATTATTTTAGTCATTTATTAATTTTAGTCATTTATTAATTTTAGCCATTTATTAATTTTAGCCATTTATTAATTTTAGTCATTTTAGTTCATTTTAAATTTTAGTCATTTTAAATTTCAAAAAACATGGATCTTGTTTTTGCAACAAATAATCAACATAAAATAAAAGAAATAAAAAGTCTTATTGACAAAAGTTTCAATATTTTTAGTTTAGAAGACATTGGTTTTAAGGATGATATTCCAGAAACCAATCCAACCATCGAAGGCAATGCTTCGCAAAAATCATTTTATATTTACAAAAAGTATAAAATAAATTGTTTTGCTGATGATACAGGACTTGAAATAAAATCTTTAAACGGAAAACCCGGTGTTTACTCGGCGAGATATGCCGGCGATGAATGTGATTCTGAGAAAAACATGAAACGGGTTATGGAAGAATTATTGGGGAAAGAAGACAGGAGTGCACGTTTCAGAACAATAATTTCATTGATTATAAACGGAGAAGAAAAAACTTTTGAGGGAATTGTAAACGGAAAAATTCTAAACAGAAAAAAAGGTAAAGACGGTTTTGGATACGATCCGATATTCTTACCGGACGGTTATGATCTTTCGTTTGCAGAAATGAGTCTGGAAGAAAAAAACAAGATCAGTCATCGTGCTCGTGCTACAAAACGGTTGATTGAGTATTTGAATAGTTTCAAAGCTCAGTAATTTTGATAATCTTTGTTTTGTGGGTTTTTGTGTTTTTTCACATCGTGATCCGTATGGAGTGGCATTTTTTATTTTTTGACTTTTCGGAATGAACTCAATTTTAAATCTGAATTCTAAAATCTTAAATTGCAAGAACATAACTTTATTAATAAACACTAATCAGAGCCTCTTCAATAGCCATTCCGAATAATTCCTCAAGTGAGATTCCCATATTTTCAGCTTGTTGCGGCACTATACTATTTTCCGAAAATCCCGGCACTGTATTCACTTCAAGAAAATAAAGTATTTCATCACAATAAATAAAATCCACTCTCACTATACCTTTACAATTCAATTGATTGTATAAAAAAGCTGAAAGCATCTTGCATTCATTTTCAACTTTCTCACTTACTCGTGCCGGAGTTATCTCATCAGCCATGCCGGTGGTATATTTTGCCTCGTAATCAAAAAACTCATTTTTACTAACAATTTCCGTTAAGGGTAAAACTATTAGCTTTTTGTTTTTCATAAATAATCCACAAGTAATTTCTCTTCCGTCAAGAAATTCTTCTACAAGAACTTGTTCGTCTTCTTTAAACGCTATTTCAATTGCTTTTCTTAATTGTTTTTCTTCAGTAACTTTAGAAATTCCTACACTCGATCCGCCTTTATTTGGCTTTACAAAACAGGGAAAAGAGATATCATCAGGTAAATTATTTTTTATGAAATTTTCTTTCGTTATCATCCATGAACTCGCAAGATCAATTCCGAGAGCAGAAACAAACTTATTGCAAAAAAACTTATTAAAGGTCAAAGAAGAAGTATATTGATCGCTGGAAGTTTGAGGGATTTTTAATAATTCCAGATATCCCTGTAATTTTCCATCCTCACCGGGAGTTCCGTGAATAGCATTAAACACACAATCAAAAATAATTTTTTCACCATTAATAACAATACTAAAATCATTTTTATCTACATTAATTAACTCTCCGTCATCAGGCTGATAAGTCCACTCAACGCCTCTTATATGAATAATATATGGATTATAAATATCTTTATTCAGATTATTTTTAACAACAGAAGCACTATTAATCGAAACTTCATATTCTCCGGAATCACCTCCGGCAGCTATGGCAATATTTTTTTTCTTCATTATTTTTCTTTGAACAATTTATTTTCACTTCATTATTCTGAATTCCAAAATTAGTAAAATAATTCAGCTTAGGCGAAAGTCAATAAATTTTTATCTTTGTCCCATAAAATAACAATAATCATATTTATTTTTAGTTATATTGAAGCAACTAATTAGTGCCTAAAGTATAGAGTGCCTAAAGTTAAGAAAAAATAAAGATATTTAAAATGAGGTTTTTTAGTTTTTTAGGAAAATTAAAGTTTTACAAGCATTTAGGGATAGCAATTATCTTAACTGTAATATTATACGGTGCTACTTTTGTTTTTCTAAATAAATTTACACGCCACGACAAAACAATTTTAGTTCCCGACCTTTATGGATCAACACTTTCTGACCTTGAAAATGAAAATTTGACAAATGAGTTCGAGATTATTATTACTGATTCCATTTATGATATTTCAAAAGAAAAAAGAACTATTATCCAACAAAACCCTCTACCCTATTCAAAAGTAAAAAAACATCGTAAAATTTATCTCACAATAGTTGCAGGAATTACCGAAAAAGTTCTTATGCCCGACCTTGTTGATTTGAGTTTACGACAAGCATTAAGCACGCTAAAAACTATAGGATTGGAAGTTGGTTATCTTGATTACACAAAGCATTTTGCCGAAAATGCTATATTAGAACAGGTTTTTAGGGGAGAAATAATTTTGCCGGATACTCTGATTGAAAAAAGATCGAGAATTGATTTGGTTCTCGGTACAGGCAATATTGGTAAAAAAGCTACTGTTCCTTTCCTTATCGGGAAGCGACAAAAAGACGCAATAAATCTTATCCATAATGCATCATTCAACATCGGGCAAGAATATTTTCTTGATGGGGAAGAAACTACAAGCGCAAGAATATATAAGCAAGAGCCTGAATGGGATTCAGATAGTCTGTTGAATCATGGTGATTTTATTAATATCTGGTATCGTTCGGAACTGAATTTTGATTTTGACGAATTGTTGGAAAGTCTGAAACCGGATACTTTAAATACAGACACTCTGATGATTGATGAAGAAGATTTTGAAAACATTGATTTTTATACTGAATAAAAAATGAAAAAATATCTCATAATAATATTACTATTTAGTTTTGTCGGCTATAATGCAATTTCGCAGGAAATTGTAACGGGACTTTTTGAAAATCCGGTTATCAAAAAAGAAATATCAAAACATCCGGAGATTATTTTTTCAAATACAAAGTCAAGTAAAATAGAAAAATATATTCCTGTCAATTTACCATTTTTTGATGATTTTTCTTCTTCCGGTATTTATCCCGATACATCACAATGGATAGATAATGAAGTTTTTATAAATAATAGTTATCAATATTTTCCTGCTAACAGAGGCGTAGCCACTTTGGATGCTATTAATTCAATGGGATCAATTTATTCCGATGCCTCCTCTAATCCATTTATTGCTGATCATTTAACTTCAAGACCCATCAGACTGGATTCTATTTTTACGCCAATACCTGAAGCAATATCAGTCAGAGATTCTATTTATTTCAGTTTTTTTTATCAACCTCAGGGTCGTGCCAATGCACCGGAATCACACGATTCGCTGATACTTGAATTCGGACATTACTCAGATGAACTGGACTTTGCTTATGTTGATTCAATAAGCGTTGCTGTTAGTGAATATATTACTTCAATCGACACAATTTTTCCCGGAGACATCTTAGTTTCTCCATGCGACAATACAGTAGAAATGATAATTACCGACACTTTATTTTATGATGATTTTGTAACCCTTCCCTGCGATTCCGTTTTTTATCCCAAAGTTGACTGGACACAAGTTTGGAGTTCACAGGGTATGCCATTAGACACTTTTCTTAATAAATACGGAACTTACTGCAAACAGGTTATGATACCTATTACAGACAGTTTAAATTATTTGAGAGAAGATTTTAATTTCAGATTTTATAATTATGCCAGCCTTGCAAGTGATGTTTTACCAAGCTGGCGCAGCAATGCTGACCAATGGAATATTGATTATGTTTATTTGAATATTGGACGTTCGATGGGAGATTCAACTTATCGTGATATAAGTTTTGTTGAAAGAGCTCCTTCAATGCTGGATAAATACGAGTCAATGCCTTACAATCAATATCGCAAAAAACCTGTTGTTGCTCTAAAAGATACATTGAAAATGTATATCAGCAATCTTGACAATACCACTTTTAACACAAATTACAAATACACGGTAAGCAGTAAAGATGGTAGTTTTTCAAGAACATATAATGGCGGAAATTGTAATCTTCCACCTTTTTACGAATATGGATTTCAAAATTGCGAGGAATGTCAGCCACATGCCTGTCCTCCAAACAACACAGTTTTCCCCTTGGGATTAGAAAAAGACAGTGCTGTTTTTACTATTGAACATGTTATTTTAGGCGATTTTACAACTACCGATACAATTAGTGACACAATAATATTCAATCAAAAATTCTATAATTATTATGCTTATGACGATGGAACAGCCGAAGAAGGTTATGGATTAACACCTGCCGGAGCTATGCTCGCTTATCGTTTTCAACTTAATGAAAAAGACACACTTCGTGCAGTAAGAATGTTTTTTAATAAAACTTTTAACTATGCTAACGAGCAATATTTTGATCTTTGCGTTTGGAACGACAACAATGGAAAACCCGGTGAAGTTCTGCATAAAAAAACTTTTCTCCGCCCTGTTTTCAGCGACAGCTTAAACAAATTCCATACTTACTATTTAGACTCAATACTCCCACTCAATAATGTATTTTATATCGGATGGATACAATTCACCGAAAAAAACCTCAACCTTGGATTTGACCGGAATAATGATGCCATGGAAAATATAATGTATAATTGTACAGGCGAATGGCTTTCATCAATAAAAAAAGGAGCTTTAATGATGAGACCTGTTTTGGGTAAACAAATTCATGAATATCCGGACAATCCTCCGCAAAATTTAAAAACCCTTTATATTTACCCTAATCCGGCAAGTGGAGATAATCTTAATTTCAAAATACTTCCGTATGATTTTTATTCCTCTGGAAATTATGATGACTTACAAATTGAAATATATAATTTATACGGACAACTGGTACTTTCATCAGGTTTTGATGATATAATAAATATTTCATCACTAAAAAAAGGGATGTATATCGTTAAGGTTATCAACACAAATAATAAAACGTCATTATGCAGTAAACTAATAGTTTCAAGATAATAATTTATTAATTCATTTTCAAAAAAATAGATGGCTACGAATTCAGAACAAAACGAAGAACAAAATGAACTTTTTGAACATTATCGCTTTGTATGCGATAAAGGTCAAGGCATTCTCAGGATAGATAAATACCTGATGGACAAGATTGAAAATGCTTCACGAACAAAGATACAAAGTGCTGCCAAAGCCGGAAATATTCTGGTTAATAATATATCCGTAAAGCCAAGTTACAAAATCAAACCTCTGGATGTGATTTCAATTGTTTTATCATTTCCGCCAAGGGAAATTGAAATAATTCCTGAAGATATTCCTATTGACATAATTTATGAAGATAATGACATTTTGCTGGTGAACAAAAAACCGGGAATGGTAGTTCATCCAGCTTATGCAAATTATTCAGGGACGCTTGTAAATGCTTTACATTATCATTTTCTTCACAAATCAAAATTTAAAAATGAAGATGGTCAGGTTTATCTTGCTCATCGTATTGATAAAGGCACTTCAGGTGTTTTGTTAGTTGCCAAAAACGAATTTTCACAGTCGAAGTTAGCAAAACAATTTTTTAATCACACTATAGAAAGAAAATATATTGCATTAGTTTGGGGTGATTTAAACGAGGATACGGGAACAATTGAAGGACACATAGGTCGTAGTCTGAAGAACAGAAAAGTAATGACCGTTTTCCCTAATGGCGAATATGGGAAAGAAGCAATTACTCATTATAAAGTAATCAGGCGTTCTGGATATGTTACTTTAGTTGAATGTCAACTTGAGACCGGAAGAACTCACCAGATTAGAGCGCATTTCAAATATATTAATCACCCTTTATTTAATGATGCAACTTATGGTGGCGACCTCATATTAAAAGGAACAACTTTTACTAAATACAAACAATTTGTAAATAATTGTTTTAAGTTATTACCACGACAAGCGTTACATGCAAAGTCACTCGGATTTATTCATCCCATCACAAAAAAGAAATTGTTTTTCGATTCGGAATTACCTGAAGATATGAAAAGTGCAATTGATAAATGGGAGCATTATTCGAATTTTTTTCAAACTAATGAGGAAGATTAAAAAGGTATATTTATCTCTCCATCACTCATACGCCCTTATTTCCTATAAATTTCAGCACCAATATTTCTTAGTCTTTCATCAATGTTTTGATAACCGCGATCAATTTGTTCAATGTTATGAATATGACTTGTTCCTTCGGCAGAAAGTGCGGCAATAAGTAGTGCAACTCCGGCGCGAATATCAGGTGAAACCATTTCTATACTTTTAAGAGGATATTTACGATTAAGCCCTATAACTGTTGCTCTGTGTGGATCGCAAAGAATAATTTGTGCACCCATATCAATAAGTTTATCAACAAAAAATAAGCGGCTTTCAAACATCTTTTGATGAATTAAAACACTGCCTTTTGCCTGAGTGGCAACAACTAATACAATACTAATCAGATCCGGAGTAAATCCCGGCCATGGAGCATCGGCAATTGTCATTATTGAGCCGTCCATAAATGTTTCAATTTCATATTCTTCTTGTTCAGGAATAAACAAGTCATTATTTTTTTTCTCGATTTTTATCCCCATTCTTTTAAAAACATCAGGGATAATACCAAGACTATGATAGTCAATATTTTTTATTGTGATTTCCGACTGAGTCATGGCAGCCATTCCAATAAAACTTCCAACCTCAATCATGTCCGACATCATAACATGATTACATCCGTTAAGTTTATCAACACCATCAATTGTTAATAAATTTGAGCCGATGCCATAGATTTTTGCTCCCATTTTTGTTAGCATATTACAGAGTTGAACCAAATACGGCTCGCAAGCTGCATTAAAAATTGTTGTTCTGCCTTTTGCCATTATTGCAGTCATCAGAACATTTGCAGTTCCGGTAACCGAAGCTTCATCAAGGAGCATATAAGTTCCCTTTAATTTGGAGGCATCAACTTTATAAAATGTATTGTTTTTATCGGAAGTAAATTTTGCTCCGAGTTTTTGTAGTCCAATAAAATGTGTATCCAAACGACGTCTTCCTATTTTGTCTCCGCCCGGGTGGGGAATATATCCCTTTCCAAACCTTGCCAATAATGGCCCTAATATCATAATTGATCCACGAAGGGAAGCTCCTTTTTCTTTGAATTCAGTAGATTTTAAATATTCTAAATTAATATTCTCAGCTTGAAAATCATATTCATAATTTCCTTTTTTCTCTACATTAACGCCAAGTTCCCTTAAAATGTTAATTAATTTATTAACATCACTAATGTCAGGAATGTTTTTAATATTAATTTTTTCGGATGTAAGCAGTACGGCACATAAAATTTGAAGGGCTTCATTTTTAGCACCCTGAGGAGTAATTTCGCCCTTTAGTTTTTTGCCGCCTGTTATTTCAAAAATACTCATGTTCTTATTTTTTTGTCAAAAGTAAGAAAATGAATTAAACCCTGTTTATATTGTTCTTCTTCGAGGCTTATAACTGCCGTTTGTTGTATTATTTCTGGGGTTTGTTATTCTCCTTTTTCTTGTTTTGTAAAGAATTTCGCCGGTTGAACTTAATTCGTATTGTTCAGAATTAATTTTATTTTTTGATAAAAGAGAAATATGATCTTTTATCATTTCATCTTGAACTGTATTTCTATTCCATAATAAATATGACTTTTTCAGATGATTAGCCAAAAAATTGATGAGTGCTTCCTTTTCCGGACCTTCTTCATATTCCGTAGCTTTTTCAAGCATTTTAACAATATTACTGCCATAATGTTTGAAGCGAATATCATTTTCAGAATATTTAAGTTTTTGTGGTTTTGATTTTATTTCTTCTTTTGATGACATAGGATATGGAGCATCAACATCAAGTTTAAAATCTGAAATTAAAAATAAATGATCCCATAATTTATGATTGAAATCACCCGTATTAAATACATTAGGATTTGATTTTGCCATGATGTCAACGATGATATAAGCAATTTTTGTGCGTTCATCTTTGTCTTCTTTTTCCATTGCCCAAGAAATCATTTTTTGAACATTTCTTCCATATTCGGGAATGGTCAGTTTTCTGCGAGAGGTGTTGTATTCCATTTTTTTTATGTTTGTAAAGCTTATTATCTTGAAAGTTATTAATTGGTAAATGTCATATTTGTTATTCTGGTATATTTTATCTCCATTAACATAAAGGAGTTATTCGTAAAGTTTTTCCCGGAATTGGTTGCAAAGATAATAAAATTTTATTTGAAGAACAAATTTTTTTCCGGCTGTTTATGTTTAGATTTGAAAATTTAAAATTCAAACCAAAAATTTACTACCCAATTATCTTCAGTTTTGCAAATTTTAATAGTAATTGTTTATTTCCAACTCCTTTAAAAAAGACTGTTGCTTTTTTATTTGGACCGTTACCTTCGATGTTAATTATTTTTCCTTTGCCGAATCGACTATGTTCAACAGCCATTCCGGTTTGCAAATCCTGACTATCATCACTTTCAAATTGAATATCGGATGATGAAGATATGCTTGATATTTTTTTAAGATTTTTGGGTTTGAATCCTAAAATGCCCGATGTTGAAGACTTTGAAAAATGTTTGTTTTTAGAAAATTTATCTCTGTTTCTAACTATTGTTCTTTGTGGTTGGTCTATATATTTTTCATCCACTTCTTCGAGGAAACGACTGGGCTCACAGATTGTCAAATTTCCCCATTTATATCGATTCTCAGCGTACGAAAATGTAAGTTTTGTTTCTGCTCTTGTTATTGCAACATAAAATAATCTTCTTTCTTCTTCAAGGTCAGTCCTTGAATTTAATGATTGTATCGAAGGGAAAAGATTTTCTTCTAATCCAACAATATAAACATAAGGAAATTCAAGTCCTTTTGCAGCATGAATTGTCATCAAAGAAACATAATCGGTATCTGTTTTGTCTTTTTCGTCAGCATCTGTTAAAAGAGCAACATCTTGCATAAAATTATCCAAAGTATGAATTGATTCTCCGCTTTTTTCTTCATTGTTTGTGTTTTCTTTTTCCGAAAACTCTTTAATTGCATTTAGCAATTCTTCAATATTTTCGTAACGACCTATGCCTTCAGGTGTTTTATCATTATAAAATTCTTTTAAAATTCCTGATGAAGAAGCTATATGTTTGCCCAATTCATAAGCATTTTTCTTTTCAATTTGTACCGAAAAACTTTTAATCATGGTAGCAAAGGTTGAAAGTTTTGTTCTTGTTCCGGCATTAAGATTTAATTCTGGATCATTGCTTTTTTCAATAATTTCCCAAAGGCTTGTATTCTTTTGATCAGCACGAACAATTATTTTTTCGAGAGTTGTTTTTCCTATTCCCCTTGCCGGATAATTAATTACTCGTTTTAGTGCTTCTTCGTCTTTGTTGTTTATTGTGAGTCTAAAATATCCGAGGAGGTCTTTAACTTCTTTTCGTTTGTAAAATGATAGTCCGCCGAAAATCCTGTAAGGAATATTTGTTTTTCGCAGAGCTTCCTCAATGGATCGTGACTGTGCATTGGTTCGATATAAAATTGCAAAGGCATCATTTTTAAGCTGTTCATTCATTTTGTTCTCAAATATTGAACTTGCAACCATGGTTCCTTCCTCGCCATCAGTAGATGCTTTTAATAATTGAATTTTATTCCCTTCCTCATTATCAGTCCAGATTTCTTTAAATATTTGATCTTTATTGTTTACAATAATCCCGTTTGCTACATTTATTATCGTTTTTGTGGAACGGTAATTTTGTTCAAGTTTAAAAGTTTTTTGATCGGGATAATCATTTTTAAAGTTAAGAATATTTTGAATATTTGCTCCCCTGAAAGCATAAATACTTTGAGCATCATCACCAACAACACAAATATTTTCATTATTAGCGGCAAGCTTTTTAATAATTAAATATTGAGCATAATTTGTGTCCTGATACTCGTCAACAAGTATATATTTAAATTTATTTTGATATTTGTAAAGTACATCCGGAAAATCTCTGAGTAGTACATTTGTATTGAAAAGCAGATCATCAAAATCCATTGCATCAGCTTTTTTAAGCCTTTTGTTATAAATGGAATAAAGTTCACCGATCTTTGGCTTACCTGCCATTTTATCGGTATTCATTATCTCGAAATTATTATTATATTCAGATGGTGAGAGTAAATTTGTTTTTGCTGAAGAAATTCTGTTCATTACATAATTAACCTGATAAACTTTATCATCAAGATTTTGTTCTTTGATAATTGCCCTTATCAAACGTTTCGAATCTTCGGTATCATAAATTGTATAGTTAGAAGCATATCCTAGCCGATGACCTTCAATTCGCAATATTCTTGCAAAAACTGAGTGAAAGGTTCCCATCCATATATTTCTTGCATCACCATCGCCAACAATTTTGATGATACGTTCTTTCATCTCACGTGCTGCTTTGTTTGTAAAAGTTAAAGCAAGAATATTAAAAGAATCAACACCGCTATTAAACAAATGAGCTACACGATAAGTTAATACACGTGTTTTGCCCGATCCTGCTCCGGCAATAACCATAACCGGTCCATCTATTTGCTCAACTGCCTGACGCTGTTCTTTGTTAAGGTCGTTTAAAAAATCTTTCATTAATGATATTTTTATCAGTTTGCAAAAGTAAGATTTTTAGTGAGGAAAAGTTTTTGTTGGAGGGATTAAATTTTTGTCATAGAATTTCACGAATTAGACGAATTGTTATCAGAGCAGAAAAGTTATTTTAGCCACTAAAACACAATCCCGAAAGTTTTCGGGACTAAATTTCACTAAAATTAATTTATTTATATTCTTTGTTTTGTGGGTTTTTGTGTATTGGTGTTTTCTTGCAAATTCTACACATTCTTTACTACGTACGAATAACTATTCTCAAGTTTTTTATTTTCTTCACGGAAAGTGTTTAAATATTGTCCGCAGTTACTTCCGATTTTG
Organism: Bacteroidales bacterium; assembly: GCA_021107915.1. GTDB lineage: Bacteria > Bacteroidota > Bacteroidia > Bacteroidales > JAIORY01 > JAIORY01. The sequence goes on from JAIORY010000207.1 coordinate 13,794, forward strand.
TTTTCTTCGTATTCGCCTATGCTCAGAATAACATCGTATCCGGCATTTTTTAATTCATCAACAATTGGATAATTTTTGTTTTTAGAATCAATGAGCGAAGTAATATTATTTTTCTGTGCTTTGAATGTTGGATTTACGGGAGTTATTTTTATCAAAAATATTGCCGGATCGAAATATTTAAGAAGTGTTTCCGTTTTTAAAATACTGTCTTTTCCGAGAGCAAAATTCAAAGTTATTTTTCTTCCGCCTTCATCAAAAAAATCATTTCCATAATTACTGATTTTTTCAAAACTCCATTTTTTTATCGGTACAAGATCGTCTCTTTGAAAATTGTCTGTTGAATGAAGTGAGAACTGAAGCTGAAAATTCATTTTATATAATCGCTTTTTGATGGAAAGAAGTTGTGTAAAGAAATCATCAGTGCCAACAGGGGCAATTGTAGAAAGCGATGGAATAAAGTTTTTATAAGTATAAATTTCGGGAATTGCTTCAAGAACTTCCAAAACAGCGTGATTAAATGCCGGTTCGCCCATGCGTGCAAATTGAATTTTGAATTTATTTGTATCAACATTCCGGTCGGGAAATTTTTGTTTTATCAGATAATCAATTTGAAACATTAGTTCATCATACGAAAGTTTTCCGTTGTACTTTCCGCCCGCATCACAAAATTTACAATTTACCGGACAACCGAATAAAGTGGAGAGAATGAGCACCCACTTATCTTTAATCGTTAATGGTGGTTGTATCGATTCAACAAACTCAACTTGTTTCCCCTCCGAATTTTCAGCTATAAATACATGAGCCAAATCGTTTTCCTCTATCTTTTTTATTACTTTCATTAATTAGTTAGTTTCGTATTTCGTATTTTGGGTTTTGTCTTGAAATATAGTATTCAGTCTCAAGAATTCAGCAACCGGCATCTGTCCTTGACTAAATATATTGACCGAAAATGAGTTAAAAATTCAACACAAAAAGAAATCAAAATAACAACAATGCAAAACTATGTAAAATTAAATTCTCAAGAGCGACAAAGTCGTTATTTTAGTAAAGATTTTAAGCAAAAAAGGTTCGTGAAATTGAACGTAATATTTCAAGCATAGTTGAGATATGCCGTGAATATAAAGCAAGTAGAACAGCAGTATATTTATGGATATAAAAATTTTGTTACTAATCAGTGTAAAATGATTAATTATTGATATTATATATTTGACTAATACACAGGTTTCTACTTAACCTTAGTGCATCCTTTGTGATGTACTTTGTGTGCCTTCGTGGTAAATTTAACCACAAAGTAACACTAAGGTTTACACAAAGACAACACTAAGGAAAGAAAGAATTTATGAAACGTTATAATAACAAAGGCTTAACAATACTGATTAGTAACAAAATTTTTAAACATGAGAAAAGAAATGTTAATAAAAGCTGTATATTTGTATAACAATAATAAACCACATGAATCACTTAACGGACATAGTCCTATGGAATTTTTTAACCTGATTATTAACAAAAACATGGTCTGTTAACAAAAAGAAAAAAGTAAGCAAAAAAGAAAAAATCAACATATTTTTAACATAATTTAAAAAACGGTCAACGCTATTCAGGCATGGTCAAACCAGAAACCCGAAAAAATGATAATAATAACAGGCGCAGCAGGATTTATTGGAAGTTGCATGATAAGCAAACTTAATTCCAAAAATCATAATGATCTTATTTTAGTAGATGATTTTTCAAACCCCGAAAAGAATAAAAACCTTGAAGGAAAAAAGTTTATTAAAAAAATCAATAGAAATATTTTCTTCGATTGGTTTGAAAAAAACCATAGTAAAATTGATTTTGTATTTCACATCGGAGCTAGAACCAACACCACCGAATTTGATATTTCGGTTTTTGATAAATTAAATCTTAATTACAGCAAAGACATGTGGAAGTCCTGCACCGAATTCAATATTCCTTTGATTTACGCATCATCAGCCGCCACCTATGGAATGGGTGAATTAGGTTATGATGATAATCATGAAATTATTGATAAACTCAAACCATTAAATCCTTACGGAGAATCAAAAAATGATTTTGATAAATGGGTTTTAAAACAAAACAAATTTCCCCCATTCTGGGCAGGAATGAAATTTTTTAATGTTTACGGTCCAAACGAATATCACAAAGGACGCATGGCTTCGGTGATAATTCATGCCTTTAAACAAATTAATGAAAGTGGAAAAGTTAAACTCTTTAAATCACATAAACCGGATTTTGAAGACGGGAAACAATTGCGCGATTTTGTTTATGTTAAAGATGTTGTAAATGTTTTGTATTTCTTTATGGAACATAAGAATGATTCCGGGATTTATAACCTTGGAACCGGAAAAGCCCGTTCATTTTTAGACCTTGCAAAAACTACATTTTCGGCTCTTAACAAAACAGAAAATATTGAGTTTATCGACACACCTCTTGATATCAGAGACAAGTATCAATATTTTACGGAAGCTAATATAGAAAAACTCAAATATATTGGATACAATAAATTTTTCCACAGCCTTGAGGATGGAATTACCGATTATGTTCAATATTATCTTGTTGAAAATAAATTCTATTAGACCAAGCACTTAATCATTCAGAATAATATCCGACAATTGTATTTATTACAACACTTTTCATTAATAATGAATATTAATTATTTTACTCAAGATAAAAACATTATTGTTAAACCAGTTTGGATATGGATGCTGGAAAAAACAGTCAAGAGTTAATGATTTAAAAACTATACTTTAATCGTAAGAAAAACATTTTACCATAATCGCCAAATTCTGTGCCTTTGTCGCCCCAGAATAGTTGTCCCATAAACAATAAACCCAAATCATTCATAAGTGAAAGATCGAGAGAAGGTCCTAAGAAAACGGATTTATCATTAGGATTATAAATGCTTGAAACATCTAATTTCAATAGAGGTGTTATTGGATATGAAATTTCTCCGAAAATCGAACATCTTGCATTTGTGAGATTTTTAGCGTTAATTTTTGCATTTAATGTAAAAAAATCACCCATACCTGCAGACCCTGTTGTTCCTGCAGTATTTACTAAAAAAGCTGTATGAATATATAAACTGTTTTTAAATGTATAATTCGATCCTATTGAAACAAGAAATGTAGCTGTTGAATCCATAAAATTTTCTTTCGACCTGAAATATGACATTTCACCGTTAATGCCTGCTCCTTCAATTTGTCCGGAAAATCCACATCCGGCAACAATATCGTCATCCATCACTCCTCCAAGAAATTGAAAGTCATAATTCCATTTATTGAAACGATACATTCCGGCAATTGTTACCTTATCATTATGATTGATTTTGGCAGCAAACTGTACAGACGATGTCATACCTGTATAATACTGAAGTTTAACAGCATCACATCCTGCATGCTCAATATAATCGAAATCAAAATATGAGAAAGAATTAAAAATATCGTTAGGTGTCCACACAAGATTTGTACTCCAATTTATCCGTTGACGACCAATTTTTACTTCAAATTTTCCGGAAATATATTCAAAATTCAAGCGATCAATGTTAGTGTATAAAAAGCAAGAACTATCATTAATAATATTTTCGGTTAAATCAAAAAAGCCAAAATCTTTTTCCATCGCATTGGCATAAACAGGATAATATGTCTGTATTATTTGCCCGTAGTTAAAAATATTTCGCATTCCGATGTGAGCAGTAATATTATTGTTTGGATACCATTTTAAATCAAAACGATTGTTAATAGTATTCATTGTTTGCCAACTACCATTAAAATCTGTTATCCAAAGTGTTTCAAGATTTTCTAAATGACCGGCAAAGGAATATTTATTTTGACTGAAACCCGACATTCCAAAAACTAAAATTATAATTATGGCAAAACCGATTTTTTTCATTATCTGTAGTTTATTTTTTATTATACTTTTTGTATCAAACACCGATTTAAGATTTATTTATGATTGAATAAAACAATTATCAATTTTTAATCATCAATCCTTTCATCTTTAACAACAACACCATCATCAATAGTTATTATTCTACGGGCTTTATCCATAACCCTTTGATCGTGTGTTGAGAAAATGAAAGTTATATTGGACTCTTTATTCATTTTCAACATTATATCCAACAAATCGTTTGTTGATTTTGAATCGAGGTTTGCAGTAGGTTCATCAGCAAGAATAAATTGCGGTTTTGATGCTAAGGCACGAGCTACCGAAACTCTTTGTTGTTGTCCTCCTGAAAGATCGCCCGGGCGATTATGGAGTTTTTCGCCTATTCCAACAGCATCAATTAGTTCTTTGGCTCGTTTATTTCTTTCTTTCTTTGATTTTCCTTGCAACTGCAATATAAAAGCAACATTTTCAATTGCAGTTAGTACCGGAATTAAATTATATGATTGAAAAACAAAACCAATATGATTTAGGCGATAGTCAATTAATTGGCGTGAATTTAACTGACTGATATTTTTGCCGTCGATTATTATTTCACCATCTGTTGGAGTATCCAAACCACCAATCATATTTAAAAAAGTGGTTTTACCTGAACCGGAAGGTCCTACAATTGAAGTAAATTCACCTTCCTGAAAACTAAGGTTTATACCGTTAACGGCTTTAACCGGAATTTTTGTATCCGAATAAACTTTATGTAAATTTTTAACATCTATGATTCCCATTGTATTTTCTTTTTTGTTTCTATTTTAACTTAATTGGTAACTTTATTTTTATTTTCGCATTTAATCATTGTCTTATTTATGCGTCTTCACGTACCGCATCAGCGGGCTTAAGTTTTAAAGCTTTAAGTGCCGGATAAATTGATGAGATTATCGCTGTAATAATCACAAGTATTGCCGCCTCAATATAAAATAAATTATCTGCTTGTAAATAAACAATTGAGCTATATCCCATTGAATTAAAACCTTCGCCAACTACCGCGAGATTTAAACCGTGAATATTAAAATAGTTTACAATAAATATACTAATTACAATACCAAAAACTCCACCGATTATCGATAGAAAAATTGTTTCAAGCATAATCATACTGAAAATCTTTTTATGATTCATTCCGATTGCCATAAGCATTCCCAGTTCTCTAACTCTTTCCATTACAATCATCAACATTGTGTTTACTATTCCAAAAGCAAGGGCAATTAAAATAATAATGAGAAAAATATATGACATTATATCCATCATTGAAGTCATGGCATTAAGTGCGGGTTGCATTTGCTCCCATGTTTGAATAGTTATTTTTCCCTTATTAATTTCATTTATAAAATTAACTTGAAGTGCATCGGTAACTTTTTTTGTATCATCATTATTATTCAGGATGATTGCAATTTCTGAAGTTTTGCTTTTATCGAAACCTATCAATTTAGAAAATCCTTTGCTTTCAACAAAAATATTGGCTTCATCAAAAATATCATTACCTGTTTTATAAATTCCAATAACAATATATGCTCCATAAGTAATTACACCTTTTACATTTGCAACCGTAATGACTATCTTTGAGCCAACTTTTGCTTTTAATTTTTTAGCAAGTTTTTGTCCAACAACAACAGGAATTTTGTCTCCCTTTTCAAAATACTTTCCGGCAATAAGTTTAGTATAAAGTTTTGACACCAGTTTTTCTTTTTCAGGATTTATTCCATTAATCACTATTCCGGTACCGGTTACGGAAGTGCTTGCCATGCCGGGACATTTAATTCTTTTACAAGCAGCTTTTACGCCCGGAGTTTTCTCAATAACCGTAATTAATTTATTTGGATTATCTATTGTGTAATTTATTTCCTCGTTTAGAAAGAATTTTGGATTATGAATCTGTATATTGGAAACTTCATATTCAATAGCTGCATTAGTTCGTTGAACAGACATTCCTATCATAAAAGCATAGGTAAAAATTCCACCGAACAAACCAATAGTAACTGCAAGAATTATTGCCAGACTTCTGATTTTGTTTCTCCAGACATTCCTCCAGGATATTGACCAAATCATATTATATATTTTTAAATTTTAATTTACTCATCTTCAAATTTTCAAATTAATTTAACCTCTTAGTGCTCTTAATATTTTAAACCTGTTTATAATAATAACAGGATAAAGAGAAGCTATAAGTGCTAAAATTAAAACTGTTATTCCCTGATTAATGAAAATATAACTCTTTAAAGAAGCAGGCATAGCAGGTACCATATTATATTGTATCATCATATCGGCAATCTCACCGCTAACTCCTATGGGATTATAATGAAGATAAACTAAAAGCGGAAGACTTAAAGCAATACCGGATAAAACCCCCATAAGTCCAATTACAAAGGTTTCAATTAACATAACAAGAGAAAGTTTACTACGCCGCATCCCAACCGAAACCATTACTGCAAATTCCTTTTTTCTTTCGAGGGTCATCATTAACACAGTTCCAAAAATTCCAAAACCAACTACTATATAAAGTATTAAAAGCATTATTATTCCGCCTGCATTATCACCTTGAATAGTTTGAACCATTTCACTTAGAATTGTCCTCCATGTAATTACCTCATAATCATTACCAAGTGCTTTTTGAAGTTCTGCTCGGGTTTTTTTCATCCGATTTGGTTTATCAAGCATTATCGACAGAGAACTTAAAACATCAGGAACATAAGGTGAAATCATGTTTTGAGCATTTGAAAGTCCCATATAAATCATTTTATTGTTCCTATCCTTAGCAAGAAATTTAAGGATACCAACAACCTTATATTTTCCGGCAGCAGTAATTCCCTGATAGCCTTGCCCGAGTATAACAATTGTATCATTTACATCTGCTTTAAGGAATTTTGCCAATTTCTCTGCGAGTAAAATTCCGCTGTCATTTTTTTTCAAGTATCTCCCCTTGACAATTTTTCTGGATAAATGAGTTTGTTGATCTTCAATTTCAGGATCAGTACCAATTAAAAATATTCCTTTAGTTTGATTTCCAAACGAACCAAGTGCAAATAACTCAAGACGTGGAATAATGCGAGAAATATTTTTTACATTATTAATTTTCTTTTTCAAGGCATTGGTATAAACCAATGATTTATTTATTGATTTATTATTCCAGTAACCCGAATCGTAAACCTGAAGATAGCCTACTTCGGTTACGCCGGCGAGAATCATATTGTCATACGACCCTATTTGCATTGATCGCATAAACATTGCAAGAAAAACAGCCATCATAATCGAACCCATAGTTATAAAGGTTCGTCTTTTGTTGCGCCACAAATCCCGCCAGGCAATTTTTATTATTGTATCCATTTTTTGATTGATTATTGATGATTGACAATTGATGATTCAAAATTTAATTAATTCTCGGGACGTATTCGTTTCATCATTTGTTGTGAAAAAAAATCTTTGGTAACTTTTTTTACATTAAATTCCTGATGAACTATATCTAAAACGGTTTTATGTCCTTTTTTCTGAACCGGTATTATTTCAAGTTTTGTCGGAATTTTGCGATCACCCATTTGTTGTACGTTTGAGGCTTTTTCGATATTAACCAATGTATTATCGTTACCGTAATATTCGCATTTCAATTGGTAATAATGATTTTTTTCAATCCACATAATTACTTTATTCCAAACAACCGGTGATTCAGGTAGTGGTATCAATTCAATTTTATAACAATCATAGTTTTCAAGAGAGTCGCTACTAATAATTTTATGTGAATAATCAACAATAATCGAATTTTGTTTCATAAGGTCATTATTCGAAAAATCAGAACCCATCCATGATGACATCATCATTGAAGGAGGAATTTTTATCATCCTGTCAATCGAAGGCATCCAGTTCCACATATCGACAAGGCGTTTCATAAAAACCTGACCATTGTCTCTTGCCGGGGCAGTAATATATATCATATAATAATCGTTACCGATTGACCATGATTGCATTGATACTGTACGCGACCATTCGGGGCGAACAATTGTCATCTTCATCTTACTGAAACTCGAATTTCCCATCACCAAATCATTGGCTTTAACTACAATCTCTTTTGCACTTAATTTCTCCTGAGCATTAATATTTGTTCCGATTATTATCGAAAACAAAAAAAATAAAGCTGATAGATAATTTAGTTTTTTCATTTTTTTTGAAATATTTATTTATTAACAATTTTAGCACTCAAATCTGATTACTGCTTTACAAAGTATTTTGCGGTAGCATTATTTTATTAAAATATCTTAAATCATTTTGATGTTTATTTTTATAAAAACTTTTCAATAATAACGTCCTTAATCTTTTCAATAGGATATAAATCCGGAGCAATGGCATAGCCAAAAAAAACACCATCAAGCATCGAAAGAAATAATAATGCTTCAAACATAGGAGTTTTGGAGTCTTTTGAGATAAAATATCCTTCAATTTTTTCAATATAAAAATTCATTGTTTCTTCAATCTTACTTTTCATTTCTTTGAAACCGGTATTTTGCACAATAATTGAAAAATATAATCTCCAAAAACTCGCCTTCTCCTTTACTAACAGAATAATATTATCAATTAATTCAATGAATTGTTCTTTAGTACTTATTTCATTTTCTGATAAATTTAAAACATTTGTAAATTCAAAAAAGCCTGTATTGATTATTTCTTCTAAAAGCTTTTCTTTACTTTCGAAATAATTATACATCAAACCCTTTGAAATACCTGCTTTCTTTGCTATTTTACTTATTGAAACAGAATAGAAACCTTCTTTTGCAAAAAGCTCTAAAGCTTCATCCATAATTAATGTCCGCTTTTCTTTTCTTATTTGTTTATATTGATTTTCTGTTTTCGGCATGTTTGTGTTTTATTGATTGAACGGTCGGTCAAAAGTATAACATTAAAAAACCTTTGTCAAGTGTTTTGCTGAAAAATATTTGAAATTACATAAAAAACCTGCCAACCCGCCTAAGATAGGCGGATTGACAGGTTTTATTCATTACTAAATATTCAATAATCAGATTAATTCATTTCAATAATTGCATTATATTTTTTATCTAATTCTTGCATTCTTTTATCAAATCTTTTAAAAAGTTCTTCAAATGCATTTTCTTCATCATCTGTCAAACCATTCATTATGATTTGTGATTTTCCCTCAAGCTCGGCAAAAGTCATCATAAACTGACTCATTGTTACGGCATAATTTGCAAAAATTTTAAGTGCTTTAAACTTTTGCATTGCAGTAAGTTCATCACCTTCCTTTACACCCATATCTTTAAGGTCTTCTGCCATTTCGCCAATATTATACGCAAACTCATCAACCGAATATGACAGGGTTGTAAAATATTGCACAACTTCTTCATTGCCTTTCAAGGATTCCGGAATAACTACTTCTTCAGGAGCAAATCCCGTTGCTTTTTGTTTACTATCGCCACAGTTAATTATTAATAAAGCGATAAATATCATGCTAAATAATGTTAATAATTTATTTTTCATATTTCTATTTTTGGTTAATAAATACAATATTACAAAATTAATTCTTCACAAATTCAACCCGACGGTTATTTGCTTTTCCTTCGGCGGTATTATTTGCGTCATTCGGTTTAGTTTCGCCCCATCCTTTCGAACTCAGCCTGTCAGCCGAAATACCTAAACTTATTAGTGTAGCCTTAACTGTTGCAGCCCGTTCTTCCGACAGGGTTTGGTTGAAATCGTTATCACCATCACTATCGGTATGCCCTTCAACACTAAAACTTATTTCAGGGTGTTTTTCCATCAATTTAAAAACCTCGTTTATAGGCCCCATACTTTCAGGTTTCAGTGTGGCTTTATTAACATCAAATTTTATTCCCGTGCAAATGATTTTCCCATCCTGTAACATGCGATCGTAGTATTTTACACCACCTTCGGCAATACGAATATTTTTAATAAATAATTATTAAAGATTATCGTTTTGGGTGGCAAAAGTAGAATTCCAATCTTAAAATATGAATTGTTTTTAAAAGAAATTTATCTCTTTATTCCGGCACTACATAAATATTTCCATCATTTCTGTATCCTGATTCATCTTGATACCAAT
>JAIORY010000141.1 GCA_021107915.1 Bacteroidales bacterium
AATTTTTTATTACTTTTGCACCCAATTTTTAAAATACATAACATATTTAATGAAAGCAAAATACCGGGAATACAAAAAGCTAAACTTAGCAGGGATAGGAGAAGATATTGAAAAATATTGGGAAGATCATAAAATATTTGAAAAAAGTATGGCTATTCGCGAAGGTCATAAGTCTTATGTTTTTTATGAAGGTCCTCCGTCAGCAAACGGTTTGCCCGGCATTCACCATGTGATTTCCCGAACAATAAAAGATTTATTTTGCAGATATAAAACCCTGAAAGGATTTCAGGTAAAACGTAAAGCCGGCTGGGATACTCACGGTTTGCCAATTGAAATCGCAACTGAAAAAACTCTCGGTATCACCAAAGAAGATATTGGAAAAAATATTTCGGTTGAAGATTATAACAAAGCTTGCCGCAAAGAGGTAATGAAATATAAGGATAAATGGGATGATCTTACCAAAAATATGGGTTACTGGGTCGATCTCGATAATCCTTATATCACTTTCGATAATAAATATATTGAATCTGTTTGGTATCTTTTAAACAAACTTAACGATAAAGGTTTGCTTTACAAAGGTCACACAATTCAGCCATATTCGCCTGCCGCAGGAACAGGATTAAGTTCTCACGAGCTTAATCTTCCGGGTTGCTATCGCGATGTAAAAGACAGCACACTTGTAGCTCAATTCAAAGTTGTTAAAAATGAAAAATCTGATTTTTTATTTGATGATGATAATGAAAATGTAAGCTTTCTCGCATGGACAACAACTCCATGGACTCTTGCTTCGAACACAGCTTTGGGTGTTGGTAAAAAAATCAATTACATAAAAGTAAAAACATTTAATCCATATACTTCAAAACCAATTTCAGTAATTCTTGGCAAAGAACTTCTCGGAAAATATTTTCCTGAAAAAAATGCTGAATTGAAAATGGATGACTTTGAAGCAGGACAAAAAAATATTCCTTTTGAAGTTGCCGGAGAGTACGTTGGAAAAGATTTGGAAGGAATCCGTTACGAGCAATTATTACCTTATGCACAACCCAAAGATGGTGATGCTTTTAAAGTTTTGATTGGCGATTTTGTTACAACCGAGGAAGGTACAGGAATTGTTCATCTTGCTCCAAGTTTTGGTGCCGACGACCAGAGAGTGGCAAAACAAAACGGAATTGGTTCGTTGACTCTTGTAAACAAACAAGGAAAATGCACCGAAGAAATGGGTGAATTTGCAGGCAGATATGTAAAAAATGAATTCGACCCAAATAATGATCCCAAGAAAAAAGAAACTCTGGATATCGACATAATCGTAAAATTAAAACAAGAAAATAAAGCTTTTAAAACCGAAAAATATATTCACTCATATCCGCATTGCTGGCGTACCGATAAACCAATTCTTTATTATCCTCTGGATTCGTGGTTTATAAAAACTATCGCTTTTAAAGACAGGATGATTGAATTGAACAAAACAATCAACTGGAAACCAACCTCAACCGGTATCGGTCGTTTTGGAAATTGGTTAGAAAATCTTGTTGACTGGAATTTATCAAGATCACGTTTTTGGGGTGTTGGTCTTCCAATTTGGCTTACCAAAAATCGTAAAGAACAAATTTGTCTCGGTTCGGTTACTGACCTGAAAAAAGAAATCGAAAAGTCTGTTGAAAAAGGATTTATGAAAACAAATCCTCTCGAAAATTTTGTTCCGGGAAATAACTCAAAAGAAAATTATGAGACTTTTGACCTTCATCGTCCGTACATCGACGAGATAATTCTTGTTTCTCCTTCAGGGGAAAAAATGTTCCGCGAACTGGATCTTATTGATGTTTGGTTTGATTCGGGAGCAATGCCTTATGCACAAATGCACTATCCTTTTGAAAATAAAAAAGAGTTTGAAAATAATTTCCCTGCCGATCTTATCGCCGAGGGTGTTGATCAAACAAGAGGATGGTTTTTTACAATGCACGCAATTGCTGTTATGCTTTTCGACTCGGTATCGTACAAAACATGCGTTTCTAACGGTTTGGTTCTCGACAAAGATGGAAACAAAATGTCGAAACGCCTTGGCAATGCTGCCGATCCGTTTAAGATTATCAATCAATACGGGCCGGATGCTCTCAGGTGGTACATGATGACAAACGCACAACCATGGGATAATCTAAAATTTGATCCTGCCGGAATCGGTGAGGTTCAAAGGAAGTTTTTCGGAACACTTTATAATATTTACGCATTTTTTACTCTTTATGCCAATATCGACGGTTTCGATTACTCGGAAGATGATATTCCGTTTGAAAAACGACCGGAGCTTGATCGCTGGATTTTATCAGAACTAAATACTCTCGTCAAAAATGTTGATGATTATTACGATGATTATGAACCTTCAAAAGCAGGTAGAGCTATTCAGAATTTTGTTGACAGCTATTTAAGTAACTGGTATGTTCGTTTATCACGAAGAAGGTTTTGGAAAGGCGATTATTCTGATGATAAAATATCTGCATACCAAACACTTTATAAATGTCTTGAAGTAATTGCACAATTATCTTCACCTATTGCACCTTTTTTTACTGATAATTTATTTATTGATCTCAACAAAGTAACAAAAAAACATAATGTGAAATCTATTCATCTTACGGATTTCCCAAAAGCCTTTTATAAGCAAATAGATAAAGACTTGGAGGAAAGAATGCAGCTTTCGCAAAAAATTTCTTCAATGGTTTTATCTTTACGGAAGAAAACAAAAAACAGAGTTCGTCAACCGCTTAATAAAATTATGATTCCTGTTCTTGACGAGAATTTCAAAAAACAAGTACAGGCAGTCGAAAATCTTATTTTGTCGGAAGTCAACGTAAAAGAAATTGAATATATTTCTGATGCATCAGGAATATTAGTTAAAAAGATCAAGCCGAATTTTAAAACATTAGGTCCGAAATACGGCAAGCTGATGAAACAAATTTCTCAGGCAATCAACACATTTAATCAGGAAGATATCAGCTTAATCGAAACAAACAATAAATATGAGTTATCTCTCGAAAACGAAAAAATAGAAATAACGATTGATGATGTTGAGATTATGACCGAAGACATTCCGGGTTGGGTTGTTACCAATTTGGATAATCTGACAGTTGCTCTTGATATCACAATTACAAAGGAACTTGAAGAAGAAGGAATTGCAAGAGAGATAGTAAACCGGATTCAAAATCTGAGAAAAGACAAAGGTTTTGAAGTTACGGATAAGATTGCTTTACAGATAGAAAAAAATAATTCTGTTTTTGATGCAATTAACAATAATATTTCTTACATTTGTTCGGAAACTTTAACGGATAATTTAGAGTTTCTTGACAAAATAAAAACTAACGAAGCTGTAAAAATAGAATTGAATAGTGATATTCAAATAACAATAAATATTAATAAAACAGATAAATAATATTACTCAAATATTTCGTTTCTTACTAAAAGAATGAGTTATGAAAGACACTAAAACGGGAATAAAAAAAACAAAATACTCTATTGAAGAGTTACAGGAATTTAAGGATCTCATCCTGAATAAACTTGAAAAAGCACGCCGCGATCTTAAAATGTTAACAGATGCTTATACCAACAATAATGAGCATGGAACCAATGACACCTCTCCAACTTTTAAAGTTTTGGAAGAAGGATATCAGGTTCTCTCGAAAGAGGAAAACAGTAAATTAGCTGCCCGTCAGCAAAAATTTATTACAAACCTCGAAAATGCTCTTATTAGAATCGAAAACGGTTCGTATGGAGTTTGCAGAGCTACCGGAAATCTTATTTCAAAAGAAAGATTAAGAAGTGTACCTCATGCTACTTTGAGCATTGCTGCAAAAAACAAACAATACGATTAATTTCGTTTTTCATTAATTTTTATCGTAATAAATTTTGAAGAAATCTGCCATTATAATACTTCTGGTTTTAATCCTCGACCAGACATTAAAGTTTTGGATAAAAACTACTATGTTTCTTGGACAGGAAACTCATGTTATGGGTGATTGGTTTATTCTGCATTTCACCGAAAATTACGGAATGGCATTTGGGTTTCAGTTTGCCGGAGAATTCGGTAAACTTTTTCTAAGTATTTTCAGGATACTCGCCGTAATTGCAATCGGGATTTATATTTATAAAATTTCTCAGAAAAAGCATAGTACAGGGCTTATCATCAGTCTATCCCTGATTTTTGCAGGAGCTTTGGGAAATATTATTGATAGTGCTTTTTACGGATTATTATTCAGCGAAAGTAATTTCCATCAGGTAGCATCATTTATACCCGAAGATGGAGGGTACGGAACTTTTCTTCACGGAAGAGTTGTTGATATGTTCTATTTCCCTGTATTAAAAGGAACATTCCCTGACTGGCTTCCGTTCTGGGGTTCCGAAAGATTTATTTTCTTCCGCCCTGTTTTTAATATTGCAGATTCTGCAATCACTATCGGCGTTTTTATTTTGATCTTTTTTCAAAGAAGTTTTTTTAAAAAATAAAGGATTATTCATTTACTCCTCTGCCTTTCAGACATTTCTCCTGCTTCGCAAGAAAGAGCTACACTTCGCAAATAATTCTATAAATTTTAAATTTTAAATTCAAAATTTTAAATTCAAAATTATATCTTTGTGCAAATTATTATCACAAATTATGACAAATCATACTAAAGGAAAAATTGCTCAAATCATTGGACCTGTTATTGATGTAAGCTTTGATCAGGACAGTAACCTACCTAGTATTTATGATGCACTTGAAGTAAAAAACGACAAGGGCAATTCAATAATTCTTGAATGTCAACAAGATATTGGTGAAAATACTATTCGTACAGTTGCAATGGATTCGACTGATGGATTAAGACGCGGGATGGAAGTAGTTTCAACAGGAAGTCCAATTTCAATGCCTATTGGAGAACAAGTCCGGGGGCGATTATTTAATGTTATCGGTAATCCCATTGACGGGCTTGGAGACATTGACAGAACAAATACATATCCCATTCACAGAGATCCTCCAAAATTTGAAACCCTTACTACACAATCAGAAGTTCTTTATACAGGAATTAAAGTTATTGATTTGATTGAACCTTACTCAAAAGGTGGAAAAATTGGATTATTTGGTGGAGCAGGTGTCGGGAAAACCGTAATCATTATGGAACTTATCAATAATGTTGCAAAAGTTTATACAGGACTTTCTGTTTTTGCAGGTGTTGGAGAAAGAACAAGGGAAGGCAACGATTTGCTTCGTGAGATGATAGAATCGAAGGTAATTAAATACGGTGATGAGTTTATCGAAGACATGGAAAAAGGAGGTTGGGATCTTTCAAAAGTTGATAGAAAGCAACTTGCAGAATCAAAGGCAGCTCTTGTTTTCGGACAGATGAACGAACCTCCGGGAGCACGTGCCCGTGTAGCTTTATCAGGACTAACCCTTGCAGAATATTTCCGTGATGGTGATGAAAAATCCGGCGGTAGTGATATTCTTTTCTTTATGGATAATATTTTCCGTTTTACACAAGCAGGCTCCGAGGTTTCGGCACTACTTGGAAGAATGCCGTCAGCCGTGGGTTATCAACCAACTTTGGCAACCGAGATGGGAATAATGCAAGAAAGAATTACTTCAACAAAAAAAGGATCAATTACATCAGTTCAGGCTGTTTATGTTCCTGCCGATGATTTAACAGATCCGGCTCCGGCAACTACTTTTGCTCATCTTGATGCAACAACGGTTTTGAGTCGCAAAATTTCCGAACTTGGAATTTATCCGGCTGTTGATCCCTTAGATTCAACTTCACGGATACTCACTCCAAGTGTAGTTGGTGAAGAACATTATAATACTGCACAAAAAGTTAAAGAAATACTTCAGAGATATAAAGAACTTCAGGATATTATTGCTATCCTCGGTATGGAAGAATTATCGGAAGAGGATAAACTTGTTGTTCACAGAGCAAGAAGAGTACAGCGTTTTTTGTCTCAGCCTTTTCATGTTGCAGAACAATTTACCGGATTAAAAGGAACAATAGTTTCTATTGAAGACACAATTAAAGGATTTAACATGATCCTTGATGGTGAAGTGGATGAATATCCGGAAGCTGCTTTTAACCTTGTCGGAACAATTGATGAAGCAATTGAAAAAGGGAAGAAAATACTTGAAGAAAGTAAGAATGAATAAATTATTTTTGATTTGATGTGGGAAAAAAATAAAAAGCCACAGATTCACAGATTATTAATTACAAAAAAATTAATTTTATAATCTGTGAATCTGTGGCAAATTTGATTACCCACTATATTTCACACAAAACCTAATTTTTTTATAAAAATGCGAATCGAAATTATTACACCGGACAAAACAATTTTTGAAGGAGAGGTAAATTTAGTTCAATTACCCGGAGTTGACGGGCTTTTTGAAATTTTGAATAATCACGCTCCCTTGATCTCAGTTTTGAAAAAAGGCAAAATAAAAGTTTCTGACAAAAATAAAAAAACACAATTCTTTGAAGTCAGTGGAGGTGTAGTTGAAGTATTAAATAATAAAGTTCTTGTTTTAGCAGAGTAAATTTATAAAAAAAATATAATTTTCTAATAGATCAAAAACCTCAATAAATTTTTAAAATGGTATTCATATGACTGAAAGGAATTCGTTTGGACGGACACCCTGTAGTTATAGGGAAATAGGGGTATAAAGGTATAAGTTTTATATATTTCCATTCTTTTTCCATATTTCTATTATTCCCCTTATTTTCATTCTTTCCTATATTTTCATTATTATTTTTATACTGATTATTTGCTTTTTAATTATTAATTATTTATATTTGAAAAAAAATTATTATGGCAAATATATTTAGTTTTCTCGCTTCAATTTTTAAGAAAAAGGATCTTCCTGGAACTGTCAAATATGTATTAGGTGGAACTGCTAATAGCTACAACATCACATTTAAGGATTTTAAAAAACAAACAATCCAAAAACCGGAAGTAAAAAACGGGTGGACAAAGTCATTTGTTGGAAAACCCGGCGATTATTATTATGCCTCTGCTCAGGCCAATAACAGAAATGCTATTATAGAACTTTCTGTTTTCTACGACGGGGAAATTATTAATGAGACATCAAAATCAGGCGATTATGCTTTAGCTACAATTTCAGGGACTTTGTCTTAAACAAGTATATTAAGGTTTTTCGATAAACTTTGTAATTTATTTACAAAGTTTTTCTAAAATTTCATCAATACCCTTAGCACCTAATTCTTTTGCTTTTTCCCAGTCGGCACAGGCATGTTCTTTTTGCTTTAAATAATAATATGCATTTCCGCGATTATTATACGCTTCAAAATAATTCGATTTCAATTCTATTGCTCTGTTAAAATCAGTAATTGCTCTTTCATAATTTTCAACTTTCCCATTAGCAATCCCACGATTAAAATATGCATATTCATAATCCGGGTTTTGATCAATTGCTTTATCATAATATCTGATTGCTCCATAATAATCTTCAAGATAAAACTTCGAAAGACCCGCATATATCAATGAAACTGTGTCCTGAGGATTTAAGCCTGAAGATGCAGAAAAAGCTTCCAAAGCACCATAATAATCGTTTAGTCTATATTTTCCCATACCTATATGATAAAATGCCTTTGCATCACCGGGTTTTAATTTTATAACCATTTCAAATTCTTCAATACCCTGTTCAAAATTCTTATTTTGGTAATAAAACAATCCTTTTCTGATATATTTCATGACAAGTTTATCAGTATTTAATCTTTCCTTAGTAGGTATCATCTTCATTTTATTACTTGACGTAAGTTTTGGTTCAGAGGTTTGTGGCTCTTTTTTTACTAAAGAATCTTCTTTTTGGAATCCGGAAATGGAATCCGGCACAATTGTTTTCTCTTGATTATTAACTGATTTCGATTCAGGAGATATTTGTTTATTTAAAATCATTTCCTTGCCCGATTTTTCTTTTTTATCTTCACCCGACGAACATGAAACTAATACGAGAATTGCTATAATAAAATAAAATATTGCTTTCATTTTTTTAATTTTTTTTGCAAATTTAAGTTTTAATTTTTTTATAGAAAAATCCTCCAACAAAATTGAATAATAACATTTGATCATTAAAAAGACCGAACGAAAAAATCGTCCGGTCTGATAATTTGGTTTTGGTTAATAATTTGGTTGTTTATTTATTTATTAGTTTCAATATCAACTTCTGCAGGAATTGATAAATGTCCCTGAACAATTTCCCAATCAGTAGATTTTTCAAGAACTCCGGTAAATCTTATTCCTTCAAAACTCATAGCCTCTCCATTATAAATAAAATTATAACTGAGTATTTCGGAAAACCATGCTGTATTTCCTGTCTCATTTACAAATATCATTTGCTCGGAAACCGAAATATAAACATCTTCAAATGATTTGAACTGATGCTGGATTGCATTTTTAATTTGCTTCCAACCTATTAACTTTTCATCGCTATCGGTTCCAATTAAAACAATATCATCTTCATTTGCCCATATTTTTTCAATAATACTTAAATCCTTATTTTCATTGGCAATAACATACTGATCGAGAATATTTTCAATTTGGAGTTTTTCCTCTTCAAGATTAATTGCAGGTTCTTTTTTTTCACACTCATTACATCCGGTAAGTCCGATAAAGAATACTGTAAATAATAATAAAATAAATTTTTTCATAAAATGCTCCCTTTCTTTTTTGAAAATTATGATATTAAATAGTTTTACGCTGGTCAAAATAGTGTTGTTACATATTTTTTGTGAAAATAAGATTTTTTTTTGTCAATTGCAATTTCTTTTTTTGATTTTTTCAGAATTAAGAAATTGATTTCATTAATTTTTTGTAAAATTGCATTTTGAAAAATTATATTCTAAAGTAAATGAAAAGTACGATCAAACATAATAAAATAAATGTTTTCAGGATTTTATTTTTAGCTTTTCTTTTGTGTGTTTTTCAGATCCAATTTATCAATGCACAACATACAAATAATTCTCCGGTAAACGAAAACAAAGAACATGCTGAAAGCTGGGAAGAAGAAGTAGAAAAATCAGAATTTAAAGCTGGGAAAGAAATCATTAGTCACATAGTTGATTCGCATGAATGGCATATTTTAACTTATGGACATACTCATGTTTCAATACCTTTACCTATTATTTTAATTGATAATGGAACGATAGTAACTTTTTGGTCAAGTAAATTTCATCACGGACACGATTCATACAAAGGATACAAATTAATGTCTGATGGAGAATATAAAGGTAAAATTGTTCGTATTGACGAAGCCGGAGTTATTGATCCTAACCTGCCTTTGGATCTATCAATCACTAAAAATGTTTTTGCGATATTAATCAGCATGGTACTCATTTGCTGGATGTTTATTTCGATTGCCCGAACATATACCAAAAGAAAAGGTAAAGCACCAAAAGGACTGCAATCATTACTTGAACCAATAATTCTTTTTATCAGGGATGATGTTGTAAAACCGGCAATCGGTGAAAAAAAATACGAAAAATTTATGCCGTATTTACTCACCCTGTTTTTTTTCATCTTTCTAAATAACTTACTTGGATTAGTTCCATTTTTTCCCGGAGGAGCAAATATTACAGGTAATATAGCCGTAACGGGGGTTTTAGCTGTTTTTACTTTTATTATTACAGCAGTTAGCGGAAACAGAAATTACTGGAAACATATTGTTAATACTCCGGGGGTTCCATGGTGGTTAAAAATCCCTATTCCATTAATGCCTATCGTTGAAATTATGGGATTAGTTACAAAACCTTTTGTATTAATGGTGCGACTTTTTGCTAATATTACAGCCGGACATATAATTGTTTTGGGTTTTATTAGCCTGATTTTTATTTTCGGAAATATAAATCCGGTATTAGGATATGGTGTTTCGGTATTATCTGTGGCTTTTGCTATTTTCATGGGTTTTCTCGAATTGCTTGTTGCTCTTATTCAGGCTTATGTTTTTACATTATTATCAGCACTTTATATCGGAATGGCAACAGAAGAACATCATTGATTAGAGTCGGTCTATAAAGTCTGAAAGTTAAAATTTTAGATTTATGATTTTAAATTTTAAATCTGAATTCTTAAATCTTAAATTATAATTATGCTTATATTGTTGATCATTGTTTTGCTTCTGTCGTTTTATCTTTTAGCAAAAGTTATTGAAAGATATTTTGTGGACTCGCTGGATAAAATTGCAGCGAAACTAAAAATGTCATCTGATGCAGCTGGGGCAACTTTAATGGCAGCTGGCTCCAGCGCACCTGAATTATTTATTGCCCTTTTTGCAGTCTTGCGCCCAGGAAACCATGAAGCTATTGGAATAGGCAACATTGTTGGTTCAGCATTATTCAATATTTTGGCAATTACAGGTGCAATAGCAGTTGTAAGAAAAGCTCTGATTGCCTGGCAGGCAGTTATCCGCGACCTTGTTTTTTACGCAATTGCAATATTATTATTAATATTTTTATTTAAAGACGGTAAAGTAGAATGGACAGATGCAGCGTTATTTATTGGTATTTACCTTATATATATTATTGTTGTTGTGTTTTGGCGAAGAATGTTCAATTATGTTGATCCGAATGAAGAAAAACAAGAAGTCAAAAAAAATATTGATAAATCGGAATTCGTCAAAAAAATTACTTCTCCGTTCGACTTTGTTTTAGATAAAATTTTTCCAAAGCCTGAAAAATATTATGCTATCTTTTTTATTTCGATTTTAATTATAGCTGCATTAAGTTGGGTTCTTGTAGAAAGTGCTATAGGCATAGCTCATATTTTAAATATTTCCGAGGCTGTTATTGCAGTTACAGTATTGGCAGTCGGCACTTCTGTGCCTGATTTTATTTCTTCAGTAGTAGTTTCTAAGCAAGGACGTGGCGGCATGGCTATCAGCAATGTAATAGGATCGAATATATTTGATATTTTAATAGGACTTGGGTTGCCCTTTTTATTAATTATATTAATTACCGGAGGGAATATCAGCCTGCATATTGATGATTTAAATATGTCAGTACAGTTTCTTTTGGCTTCCGTGGCAGTTTTGTTTGGGTTATTTATTATTAACAAATGGGTTGTAGGCAAAAAAATGGGTGCGTTTCTAATACTGCTTTATGTTGCTTACATTGTTTGGGCTGTAATAAATGTTGGTTAACAAATCAAAAAAAAGAAACAATTATAAAAGAAACAATGCAAAAACTTACTAATTTTGCAAGCGTTTTTTAAAAAAGGAAATTATCATGACAAAAAAAATTCTTGAACTAACAGAAAAAATATACAACGAAGGAGTTGAAAAAGCAAAAAAGGAAGCCGAACTGATTATTGCAAATGCAAAAAAAGAAGCTGATAATATTATTAATGCATCAAAAAACAAAGAAAAAGAAATTGCTGAACAAGCACAAAAACAAGCAGATGAGCTTAAAAAAAATGCAGATTCGGAAATACGCTTGGCTGCCCGGCAATTTATCAGTAACTTAAAACAACAAATTACCGGACTTATTACAACCGCACAAGTCGAAGTTCCCGTAAAGGATGCATTCAAAGACGAGGGATTTGTAAAAAATATTATCCTTACAATTATTAAAAACTGGAACCCGCAAAAACCGGAAGAATTTAATATCAGCTTGCTGCTTCCGCAAAAAGAAGAAAAAGAACTTACAGATTTTTTCAATAATAAGGCAAAAGAACTCTTGGATTCAGGTCTTGAAATTAACTTTGAACCAAATATTAAAAGCGGTTTTAAAATCGGACCAAAAGACGGTAGTTATTATATAAGTTTTACTGATAAAGATTTTGAAAATTATTTTATAAATTATCTCAAAGACAAAACAAAAAAAATGATTTTTGATTAATGATACTTGTACGGAACAAAATTGCAAAATTTATAGTTTTGTTTTGTACCGCATTACTACTTCCAAACTCATAAGAGTTTGTGCGTATGTATAAACAGCTTTCCCCGATAGCTATCGGGGTTGCAAAATTGTTAAGAAGTAGTAGAATAGCTGATTTTTTTATCAAAATAATCTATGGATTTAACAATGTTAAAAAGAAATTATTACTGTTTAGTTGCAGGACTTCCCGATATAATAATTGACGGAAACAAACCCGGGGAAACAAGTCATGAGTTTAAAAATGAACTTGCGGAACAACTGCATTCATCTGATTATAAATTGGCTGAATTACTTTATCTGAATTATGATAATAATAATTTGTTGAATCTGCTTTTAAAACAAGAAAACCAATTTATTACTCTTGGGAATTATACAGAAGAATATTTGGAGGAACAAATTAAGGAACCCACAAATATTGTTGATTATATGAAACAACTTATCTTCAATATTAAAACTGAAGCTTCCGGAAATTCAAATTTGAGTAGCGAAAACGAATTGCAAAGTTTATATTATGAGTACGCATTGCAAGTGAAAAATGATTTTTTAGAGCAATGGTTCAAGTTCGACAGGGATATAAAAAATATTTTAACTGCTGTAAATTGCCATAAATATGGTTATGATATTGAAAAACAACTTATTCCCGTTAAGGATAAAAACGAAGTGTATGAAATTCTAATCAAGAGTAGTCCTAAAGCGGATTTACTTGCAGACGAAGTTCCATACATTGAAAAAATATTGCAGATCGCAGAATCCGAAATGGATATATCAGAAAAAGAAAAAGCTCTTGACAATATAAAATGGCAATTCCTTGACGAGCATACGTTCTTCAATTATTTTACTATTGAAAAAATATTAAGCTTTGTAATTAAATTAAATATAGTTGAACGCTGGATAAAACTTGATAACGAAACAGGGAAAGCACTTTTTAACAGATTGATAAATGATATAAAAATGAGTTATAAATTTCCTGAGGAATTTAGCGTAAAAACAAACATTAGAATTAATTAGCACTTAAAGTGAACTAATTAATCCATATTGTAAACTTATAAAAAGACACGAATTGCACAAATTAAATTTAGACACAAATTGCACGAATTAACACGAATAAAAGTTTGAAAATGAATTGTAATAATAAAATTAATTAGTGAAAATTAGTGAAATTAGTGTCAGTCTTTTTAGTGAAAATTAGTGTCTAAAATAAATTAAAAATATATGAGTACAAAAGGTAAAGTTGCAGGTATTATAGCAAACCTCGTAATTGTTGAGGTTGACGGACCGGTTTCTCAAAACGAGATTTGTTATATCAAAATGAGTGATGTAAAACTAATGGCGGAGGTTATTAGAATTGGCGGAAAAAATGCTTATGTCCAGGTATTTGAAAGCACAAGGGGTTTGAAACCGGGAACAGAAGTTGAATTTACCGGTCACATGCTGGAAGCAACACTTGGCCCGGGTATCTTGTCGAAAAATTTTGACGGACTGCAACACGATCTAAATAAAATGGAAGGCATTTTCCTGAAAAAAGGTGATTACACACCTGCTTTGGAAGACGATAAACTTTGGGAATTTAAACCTATCGCAAAAAAAGGTGATATTGTTGTTCCGGGTTCATGGCTTGGCGAAGTCGAAGAAAACTGGATACCTCATAAAATTATGGTACCTTTTAAATTTGAAGGAACTTTCACAATAAAGAGCATTACCGAACAGGGCGAATATAAAATTAACGATACCATTGCTGTTTTAATTGATTCAGATAATAATGAAATTCCAGTCAGCATGGTTCAAAAATGGCCCGTAAAAATTCCAATAAAAGCATACAAAGAAAAACCGCGCCCATTTGTCCTCATGGAAACAGGTATCAGGGTAATTGACAGCCTGAACCCCATTGTAGAAGGAGGAACAGGTTTTATTCCGGGACCATTCGGAACAGGAAAAACCGTATTGCAACATGCACTTTCGAAACAAGCCGATGCCGATATGATTATTGTTGCAGCCTGTGGAGAACGTGCCAACGAGGTAGTAGAGATATTTGCAGAATTTCCAGAAATTGATGACCCGAGAACCGGACGAAAATTGATGGAAAGAACAACAATCATAGCCAATACTTCAAATATGCCTGTTGCAGCTCGTGAAGCATCTGTTTATACAGCAATGACACTTGCCGAGTATTATCGTTCAATGGGCTTAAAAGTTTTATTACTTGCCGATTCAACATCACGCTGGGCGCAGGCACTTCGCGAAATGTCGAACAGAATGGAAGAACTGCCGGGACCTGACGCTTTCCCGATGGACTTGCCGGCAATTATTTCAAATTTCTATGCTCGTGCAGGCTTCGTTTATCTTAATAATGGAAAGACCGGTGCCGTAACATTTATAGGAACTGTTTCGCCGGCAGGAGGTAACCTTAAAGAACCTGTATCTGAATCAACGAAAAAGGCAGCACGATGTTTTTACGCTCTTTCGCAGGATCGTGCCGACAGCAAAAGATACCCTGCTATTGATGCGGTTGACAGTTATTCGAAATATATTGAATATCCCGAATTTCAAGAATTTATCAAAGAAAATATTTCACCCGATTGGATTGATAATATAATGCTGGCAAAAAATATCCTTATCAGAGGACATGAAGCTTATGAGCAGATAAATATATTGGGTGATGATGGAGTGCCAATTGATTATCATCAGATATTTTGGAAATCAGAGGTTATTGATTTTGTTATTCTTCAACAAGATGCTTTTGACAAAATTGATGCTTCAACATCTATCAAGCGACAACAATACATGATGAATAAAGTGCTTGATGTTTATAAAGCAAATTTAAAATTTGAAACATTCGAGGAAGTAAATCCATATTTTAAAAGAATGATAAATGTTTTCAAACAAATGAATTATTCTGAATTTGAGTCGGAGAAATTCAATAAATTTGAGAAAGAATTACAGGAAATTATTAATGAAAGAGTTATGATTGATGATTGACAATTGACTATTTGAAAATCGTAAATCATAAATCGTAAATCGTAAATCATAAATTAAAAAATGGAAACAACAGCTTTTCAAAAAATACACACTAAAGTAGATCATATTACAAAAGCAACATGCTCGTTACATGCCGATGGAGTAGGTTATGAAGAAATGGCAACTGTAAATGGCAGGCTGGCACAGGTAGTTAAAATACAGGGAGACTTGGTAACCCTGCAAATATTTTCAGGAACAGAAGGTATTCCGACAAATGCAGAAGTAGTATTTCTGGGTCATGCACCTAAATTATCGGTAAGTGATGAATTGAGCGGAAGATTCTTTAATGCTTATGGACAACCTATTGACGGAGGACCAGAAGTTGATGGTAATGCAGTAGAAATTGGAGGACCATCGGTAAATCCGGTAAGAAGAAAACAGCCTTCCGAACTTATTGCCACAGGCATAGCAGGAATCGACCTGAACAATACACTTGTTACAGGACAAAAAATCCCTTTCTTTGCCGATCCCGACCAGCCGTATAATCAGGTTATGGCAATGGTTGCCTTGCGTGCAAAAGCCGATAAAATTATCCTTGGCGGAATGGGACTTACAAACGATGATTATTTATTCTTTAAAAATATATTTGAAAATGCCGGAGCACTTGACCGTATTATTAGTTTTGTAAATACAACCGAAGACCCGCCTGTTGAGCGGCTTCTTGTCCCGGATATGGCTTTATCTGCCGCAGAATATTTTGCCTCAGAAAAAAACCAAAATGTTCTGGTTCTTTTAACAGATATGACACTTTACGCTGATGCTTTAAGTATTGTTTCTAACCGGATGGACCAAATTCCTTCGAAAGACAGTATGCCCGGTTCGCTTTACAGCGATTTGGCAAGGCTTTACGAAAAAGCAGTACAATTCCCAAGTGGGGGATCAATAACAATTATTGCCGTTACAACATTATCAGGCGGTGATATTACACATGCAATTCCCGACAATACGGGTTATATTACCGAAGGACAATTATTTGTGCGTAGAGATACGGATATCGGAAAAGTAATTATTGACCCCTTCCGTAGCTTGTCGCGATTAAAACAACTTGTTATCGGTAAAAAAACACGAGAAGATCATCCGCAGGTTATGAATGCTGCAATCCGGCTTTATGCTGATGCTGCAAATGCAAAAACAAAATTGGAAAATGGTTTCGACCTGACTGATTACGATGAAAGAACCATGAAATTTGCAAAAGAATATTCGGAAAAGCTGCTTGCTATTGATATTAATATTGAAATTGATGCAATGCTCAACACAGCTTGGGAATTATTAAATAACTATTTTTCAGTTGCCGAAATTGGCATAAAATCTGAGCTTGTTGAAAAATACGGAAAAAACAAGACACAAATTTCACAAATTAACACGAATTAGATTTTGGGAAAAATTATGTTATAAAAAATTAGTGAAATTAGTGTCCTATAAAGTTGGTGAATATGAATAAGTTAATTTATAAAGATGAATCGTATAAAATTATAGGTATATGTATGGAAGTTCATAGTATTTTAGGTAAGGGACATAATGAGGTGATCTATAAAGATGCGCTGGAGTATGAGTTTCAAAAAGAAAAGATTCCTTATTCAAGAGAACAAAAATATAAAATTGAATATAAGGATGTGATTTTGCCACATCGTTATAATGCTGATTTTGTGGTTTATGATAAAATAATATTGGAAGTAAAAGCAATTGAATCTTTAACAAACAGCCATATAAAACAAACATTGAACTATATGGCTGCTTCAAAACTAAAGTTGGGATTACTGGTTAATTTTGGAGAAGATAGTTTAAATTATAAAAGAGTTGTGTTATAAGACACAAATTGTACTTTGACACGAATTGCACGAATTAACACGAATAGAATTTTAAAAAGAAATATATTGCAAAATATTTAGTGTAAATTAGTGAAATTAGTGTCAGTAAATAAAATAAAACATTAGTGTAAATTCGTGCAATTCGTGTCAGTAGATTTAGTGTAAATTAGTGAAATTAGTGTCAGTAAATAAAATAAAACATTAGTGTAAATTCGTGCAATTCGTGTCAGTAGATTTAGTGTAAATTAGTGAAATTAGTGTCAGTAAATAAAATAAAACATTAGTGTAAATTCGTGCAATTCGTGTCAGTAGATTTAGTGTAAATTAGTGAAATTAGTGTCAGTAAATAAAATAAAACATTAGTGTAAATTCGTGCAATTCGTGTCAGTAGATTTAGTGTAAATTAGTGAAATTAGTGTCAGTAAATAAAATAAAACATTAGTGTAAATTCGTGCAATTCGTGTCAAAGGATTTAGTGTAAATTAGTGTAATTAGTGTCTAAAATGGCAATTAAATTTCAATATAATAAAACAGCATTACAAAGCCTTAATAAACAATTAAAAATGAGGTTGAATGCACTTCCTGTGATTAAAAATAAGGAAACAGCATTACGTATGGAGGTGAAAAAAGCAAAGACCAAGGTAAAAGAATTAGATAAAAAATTATCTCAAAAAATACAAGCATATACTTTAACACCGGGTATTTGGAATGAATTTAATACAAACCTTATTACAATTGATGATGTAAAAACAACAACAAAGAAAATTGCAGGGGTAAAAACACCCGTTTTAGAAGAAGTACTTCTTCAGACTGAGGATTTCAGTTTGTTCGATAACCCGAAATGGTTTCCTGAAGGAATTTCAATTGTAAAAGAGTTAGCAGAGGTTGTAATAGAAAGAGAGTTTTTTAACAGAAAAATGGAATTGCTCAATCATGCACGAAGAAAAACGACACAAAAAGTAAATTTGTATGAAAAAGTTCAAATTCCCGGCTACGAAGATGCAATAAGAAAAATTAAACGTTTTTTGGAAGATGAAGAAAACCTGTCAAAATCGTCACAGAAAATTGTTAAAGATCGTCAGCAACGACAAATGGAGGCAAACAAATGATAATACCGATGCAAAAATATTCTTTCCTTGTTTATCATAAGGAATATGGTGATTTTCTGAAAAATCTGCAAGAGCTTGGTGTGCTTCATGTAATTGAAAAAGAAACTGAAATCAGTGATGATATCAAGGAAAAATATCAATTAGTAAATCGCATTGATAAAATAATTAAGTCCCTCGAAAAACGCGAAACGGAGAAAACTGATAACTGCCCTGATTTAGATGGATTGAAAATTATTGAAGAAATAATACAAAAGCAAAAGGAATTAGATACATTGCATCAAGAACTTGCTACTACCCATAAAGAACTTATAAAAATAAAACCCTGGGGTGATTTTTCTGCTGAAATTATTAACAAGCTAAAAGATGAAAATTTTTACCTGAAGTTTTTTCTCGCTTCTAAAAAGAAATTTAACACCAAACTTCTTTCTGAATACAATGCAGAAATAATTACTGAAAGCGGAAACCATATCTATTTTATTATTATTCAACAAGGCGATGAAAAACTAAATATTGATGCCGAAGAAATTAAACAACCCGAAAGCTCCCTTTCTGAAATAGAAAAACATATAAAAGAAATAGAAGAAAAAATTACGCTGATAAACAATGATTTTGACAATTACTCCGAAACATCAATTCCATTGCTTATACAGGAACGAGAAGCAATAGCAACAAATTTGGAATTTGAGAAAGTTATTTTAAATACTGCCGTTGAAGCAGATGAAAAAATGAAAATACTTGAAGGCTGGGTTCCGAAAACAAAGAAAAAACAAATTGATGATTTTTTGGATAAAAGCAACATTTTGCACATAATTGATAAAGCCACAAAAAAGGATAAAGTTCCTGTTTTGTTACAAAACAACAGATTTAGTAAATTGTTCGAGCCTATCGGAAAATTGTTTTCTTTACCGGCTTATTCCGAACTTGATCTAACTGTGTTCTTTGCCCCATTTTTTATGATGTTTTTCGGTTTTTGTCTTGGCGATGCCGGATATGGATTATTGTTTGTGATTGGAGCAGGTATTTATAAATTAAAGGCAAAAAAGGAAATTAAACCAATATTGTCTTTAGTACAATTTCTTGGTTTAGCAACCATTATATTTGGGATTATTTCTGGAACATTATTTGGCATAGATTTAATAGACGAAAATACCAAATTATTTGCAAATTACAAAGACTTGTTTCTTAATCCCGACAACATGTTTAATCTGGCATTAGCACTTGGTGCATTACAAATTATTTTCGGGATGTTTATAAAAGCAGCAAATCAGATAAAACAATATGGGTTCATGCACTCACTTGCAACTTTTGGATGGCTCATTATTTTAATAGGCGGTGGAATTTATGCAGCTTTAACAAAGTTAGAATATATAGCCGCAAACAATATTATTTTATATACAATTCTTTCGCTTGGCGGATTTTTAATTATATTTTTTAGCGATGTCGAAATCAGTATTCCTGCTCGTATAGGAAAAGGGGTTTGGGATATTTACTCAACGGTAACCGGAATATTCGGCGACCTGTTATCATATATCCGTTTATTTGCATTAGGTTTGTCAAGTGGTATTTTAGGGTTAGTAATAAATAATATTGCAATGCAAATACTTGGTTCATCACCGATATTAGGACCTGTGTTTTTTGTAATATTTCTTATACTCGGACATGGTTTAAATATATTAATATCATCACTCGGATCGTTTGTTCATCCTATGCGACTCACATTTGTTGAGTTTTATAAAAATGCCGGGTTTACAGGTGGAGGAAAAGAATATAAACCCTTTTCGGGATAAAAGAGTAAATAGAATGATTTACATTTTGCATTTAAAATTCTACATTTTGCATTGTTGAAAGAAATTTAAAATTTAAAATGATGAATTTAAAATTCAGAAAGAAATAACCTGTTTAGTTATATAAGAGTACTTAAAGTTAACTAATTATTTTAGGTACTGAAAAGTTATAAATAAAATAAAAATAAATTATTAATAAATTATAAAAGGAGAATTATTATGACAACAGCAGTAATACTTGCCTATGTAGGATTGGCATTAATGATTACATTAGCCGGCATAGGAAGTGCAATAGGTGTTTCATCGGGCGGAAATGCCACGATAGGAGCTTTAAAGAAAAATGATGAGGCTTTCGGGAGCTATATGTTATTAAGCGCATTGCCAGGAACCCAGGGACTTTACGGTTTTGCAGGATTTTTTATTATCAACACAAAGCTTTCAGAGATGGTTGTTGATGGAGTTTTGACATTATCGATATATCAGGGAGTTGCAGTTTTTGCAGCGGGAGTTGCTTTAGGATTTGTCGGACTTATGTCAGGGATAAAACAAGGCAGTGTTTGTGCATCAGGAATTGCAGGTATAGGTTCAGGGCACGATATTTTCGGAAAGACAATGGTACTTGCCGTATTCCCTGAATTATATGCAATTATTGCCTTTGCAGCAACGTTTTTAATTAGTGCGGGATTGTAAGTATATAAAGTGAAACAACACTATTTAGTGCCGGTCTATAAAATCACGCTCTAACAATTTAAGATTTTAGAATTCAGATTTAAAATTTAAAATCATAAATCTAAAATTTTATCAATATGATTGACTTTATGGACAGACATATTTAAAATTAAACAATTAATTAATCAACTAAATACATTATTATGAATTTATTAACAATATTATTACAAGTAGCAACCGATTTGGCCCCATTAGCAAAAATGGCAGCCGGTATTGGAGCCGGTATTGCGGCAATTGGAGCCGGTATCGGAATTGGTCAGATAGGACGTGCAGCTGTTGAATCAATCGCTCGTCAGCCTGAAGCAGCCGGTGATATCCGTTCGAACATGATTGTAGCAGCCGCTCTTATCGAAGGTGTTGCATTCTTTTCTATCGTTGTTTGTCTTTTGATAGTTTTTCTTTAGACAAACGTGAGTAATTTTCCTTTGCATCTTAACGGTTGGTTGAGATATAAAGTGAATTTTTAAGTACTTAAAGTGAACTAATCCCGAAAGCTTTCGGGAAAGAGTGCCTAAAGTTTATAAAAAATGATTTTATTTTTATTGTTGTATATGAAACATTTGTCATTTTTACATCAATTCATAATAAACAACAACTTTAGGCATTTTAGGCACTCCAAACTATAGGCACTAATTAGTTATAAAGGACTATTTTTTATTTTAAACAAAATTAAAATATAAACAAATGGAATTAGTACAACCCGGCATAGGTTTAATTATTTGGATGACATTATCCTTTGCTATTGTATTATGGGTACTCTCAAAATTCGCATGGAAACCTATAATGAAAGCATTGCACGAAAGAGAAACTTCTATTGATAAAGCTCTGAATGCAGCTAACAACGCAAAAGAAGAAATGAAAGAATTAAAATTCAGTAACGAACAATTACTTAAAGAGGCTAAAGAAGAAAGGGATGCAATTTTGCGTGCCGGTAGAAAAGTAAAAGATTCGATAATTAAGGAAGCTAAAATAAAAGCTAATGAAGAAGCTGACAGAATAGTTGAAAGTGCAAAAGAAAGAATCGAAAACGAAAAGATGGCTGCAACAACTAATCTGAAAAATCAACTCGCTTCATTATCAATTGAAATCGCTGAAAAAATTCTGAAAAAAGAACTATCCGACGATAATAAACAAAAAGAATTTGTTAATGACCTCATTAAGGATATTAATTTTAATTAGATATAATGAGACAAACACGGATATCAAAACGTTACGCAAAAGCTTTGTTTGATATGGCTATTGATATAAAAATGCTTGATCAAACAACAAAAGATATGGAGCTTGTAATCTCTGTTTGTAAAGAAAATAAAGATTTCAGGCTTCTTCTGCAAAGTCCTATCATTAATTCAAAAAAGAAAATAGCTATTATTAATGCTCTTTTCGAAAAGCATTTGCAAAAGATATCACTTCATTTTTTACTAATAATAACTAATAAAAGAAGGGAAGCTTATTTAGAATCTATCGCCAAAGAGTTTATTAATTTATATAAAAAATATAAAAATATTATAACTACATATCTTAAAACTGTTGTAAAAATTGATGATGACATCAAAAACAAAATTCTTGACTTAATGAAAAAGCAAACAGGAGGAGAGATTGAACTAATAGAAGAAATTAAAGAAGAACTTCTCGGTGGTTTTGTTTTAGATTTTGGCGATAATAAATATGATGCCAGTATTTTAAAACAGATTGAGGACCTAAAAAAAGAGTTTAATATTAATTTGTACGAAAAAGGATTTTAAAAATTTAAATATTTATAAAGATGGCAGAAATAAAACCCTCTGAAGTATCCGCAATTTTACGTCAACAATTAGCTGGATTCAAAGACGAAGTCCAACTCGAAGAAGTAGGTACTGTACTTGAAATAGGTGACGGTATTGCCCGTGTTTACGGATTAAACAATGCTGAATCAGGCGAACTGGTTGAATTCGAAAAAGGAAACTTAAAAGGAATTGTCCTTAACCTTGAAGAAGATAATGTTGGTATTGTGCTTCTTGGCGAAAGCCGAAATATTAGCGAAGGTGATATAGTAAAACGTACCGGAAAAATATCCTCGCTAAATGTTGGAGAAGGCATGTTAGGTAGAGTTATCAACACTCTCGGAGAACCTATTGATGGTAAAGGTGAGATAAAAGGAGAAACTTATGAAATGCCACTCGAAAGAAAAGCCCCGGGTGTTATTTTCCGTCAACCTGTTAGCGAACCTCTTCAAACCGGTATTAAACCTATTGACTCGATGATACCTGTAGGACGTGGACAGAGAGAGTTAATTATTGGTGACCGGCAAACCGGAAAAACAGCAATTGCCATTGATACTATCATTAACCAAAAAGAGTTTTACGATAAAGGTGAACCTGTTTACTGTATTTATGTTGCAATCGGACAAAAGGGTTCTTCTGTTGCCAACATTGTAAAATCCCTTGAAGATAATGGAGCTTTACCTTATACCATTATTGTTACTGCAACTGCATCCGATCCGGCAGCTATGCAATTTTATGCTCCCTTTGCAGGTACTGCCATTGGAGAGTTTTTCAGAGATACAGGACGTCCCGCATTAGTTATTTATGATGACTTGTCGAAACAAGCTGTTGCTTATCGCGAAGTTTCATTATTGCTTAGAAGACCTCCGGGACGGGAAGCTTATCCCGGAGATGTTTTTTATCTTCACTCGAGATTACTCGAAAGAGCCTCAAAAGTCATTAACTCAAATGAGATTGCTGAAAAAATGAATGATTTGCCTGATTCTATCAAACCGATGGTAAAAGGTGGAGGTTCATTAACCGCACTCCCAATTATCGAAACCCAGGCAGGTGATGTTTCTGCATATATTCCAACTAATGTGATTTCAATTACTGATGGTCAAATATTCCTCGAATCAAATTTATTTAATGCAGGTATTCGTCCGGCTATTAATGTTGGGATTTCTGTTTCGAGAGTTGGTGGTAATGCGCAAATTAAAGCAATGAAAAAAATTGCCGGTACACTTAAACTCGATCAGGCACAGTTCCGCGAACTCGAAGCTTTTTCAAAATTCGGTTCTGACCTCGATCCGGCTACAAAAGCAGTACTTGAAAAAGGAAGAAGAAATGTTGAGATTCTTAAGCAAGCTCAATATTCTCCAATGCCCGTTGAAAAACAAATCGCAATTATTTATTGCGGAGCTAAAGGATTATTAAGAAAAGTTCCTATTAAAAGTATTATTGATTTTGAAGAAGAATATCTTCATTTTCTTGAAATTCACAACAAAGAGGTTCTTAACACTCTTAAAGAAGGAAAATTAACTGATGAGGTTATAAAAATTCTTGATAAAACTGCTGAAGATATTTCTCATAAATATGAGAAGAGGTAATAAATAAAGTACTTAAAGTGAA
>JAIORY010000194.1 GCA_021107915.1 Bacteroidales bacterium
AAAATTCAATGACCAAAACAGTTTCAAGCTGTTTTGAACATTTGATCATTGATATTTGGAATTTGTTTGTTGTTTGATTTTTTTGTTATTTGGTGCTTTATTTTAAAAATTGCTGACTTTATGGTTAAGCAATAATTAGAAGTTTTTCACTCAACATCTTTCATCGACAACTGAATTCGTTTTCTGTCAACATCAACTCCAACAACTTTTACTTCAACTTTTTGATTAAGTTTAACAATATCATTTGGGTTTTTAACAAATTTATTTGCCAACATACTAATATGAACAAGTCCATCTTGGTGCACTCCAATATCGACAAAAGCACCAAAAGCAGTAATATTTGTAACAATTCCTGGCAACACCATTCCTTCTTGCAAATCGTTTATTGAATTAACACCTTTTGCAAATTCAAAAAGGTCGAATTTCTTTCTTGGATCTCGCCCGGGTTTTGCCAGCTCAGCCATAATATCATTTAATGTAGGTATTCCAATTTCCGGTGTTATATATTTTTTCAGATCAATTTTTTTGCGTAGCTCCTCATTCTTCATCAAACCTTCGATATCAGTATTCATATCCGTAGCCATTTTATTAACTACATTATAAGATTCAGGGTGTACAGCACTTTTATCCAAAGGATTTTCACTATTTTGTATTCTTAAAAATCCGGCTGCCTGCTGAAAACTTTTATCACCAAAACGGGGAACTTTAGTTAATTCTTTCCTTGAATTAAAAGGTCCATTCTCTTTTCTATAATCCACAAATTTTGCCGCAAGCACAGAACCAAATCCCGAAACATAAGACAATAATTCTTTGCTTGCGGTATTAACTTCCACGCCAACCGAATTCACGCAGCTTACAACAACATCATCAAGACCTTTATTTAAAGCACTTTGGTTTACATCGTGCTGATACTGTCCTACCCCAATAGATTTTGGATCAATCTTTACAAGTTCAGCAAGTGGATCCATCAATCTTCTGCCAATAGATACAGCCCCTCTAACTGTAACATCATACTCAGGGAATTCATCTCTTGCAATTTTAGAAGCCGAGTAAACCGAAGCTCCACTTTCATTTACCATGATGGCAATAAGCTTTCTGTCAAATTTTATCCGGCGGATCATATTCTCGGTTTCCCTTCCGGCAGTTCCGTTACCAATTGCAATTGCTTCGATATTATAGGCATTAACAAGGCTTACTATTTTTTTAATTGCCATCCCTGCTTCCCTTTGCGGAGCATGAGGATAAATATTTTCATTATGCAAAAGATTCCCTTGTCTGTCGAGGCATACTAGCTTACAACCTGATCGAAAGCCCGGATCAATAGCAAGGATATTTTTCTGACCCATCGGAGCACCAAGTAATAACTGACGCAAGTTTTCTGCAAAAACGCCTATTGCATCTTTATCTGCTCTTTCTTTCAACAAATTTCTTAATTCCGTTTCCATTGAAGGAGCAAGTAGTCGTTTATAGCAATCAGTAATAGCGAGTTCCACATGATCGGAAGAATCATTATCGGATTTAATAAAAATATTATCCAATATCTCCAGAGCTTTTTGTTCGACCCCGATAATATGAATTTTCAACATAGATTCGTTTTCTCCCCTGAACATTGCCAAGATTCGATGTGAAGGAGCTTTTGAAAGACATTCTTCCCACTCAAAATAGTTTTTAAATTTTTCGCCTTCTTCCTCTTTTCCTTTAATAACTTTTGATCTTATTATTGATTCTCTTTCAAATAATTTTCTAATTCTTTCGCGGCAATACTTATGTTCATTTATCCATTCGGCAATTATATCTCTTGCTCCTGCCAGAGCATCTTCTACAGAATTTACTTCTTTTTCTTCATTAATAAACTCAGATGCTTTTTCTTCGATATCAGAATGTTTTTGCGACATCATAATCTTTGCCAAAGGCTCAAGTCCTTTTTCTCTTGCAATTGACGCCCTTGTTTTTCTTTTCGGTTTGTATGGGAGATAAATATCTTCGAGTTCAACAAGTGTTTTCGCTTCATTAAGCTGAGTCAAAAGTTCATCAGTAAGTTTTTCTTGTTTATCAATTGACTCGATTATTGCGAGGCGTCTTTTGTCAAGTTCACGCAATTGCGCTACTTTATCACGAATATTTGTAATAACAACTTCATCGAGACTGCCTGTAACTTCTTTACGATATCTTGAAATAAAAGGAATTGTAGCTCCTTCATCAAGTAAATTTAAAGTGTTTCTAATCTGTTCTTTTGTAATTCCGAGTTCTTTAGAAATCAAATCCGAATAATCTTTTACCATTCTTTTTTATTTAAAATATTTCAATTACCAAAACTATAAAAATCAATTTGATTTTCCGGCTCTATGATATAATTTGTGGGTAATTATTTCTGGTTCTATTTTGTTTTGTGGTAAATAAATGCCACAGATTCACAGATTTAAAAAAAAGGACACCAAATAAATGATGCCCCTTTTAAAAATTGGTTAATTATTAGTTTATGGAAATTGAATTCCGGGATAATCTTGAATTATTACTTGTGGTAGATTTGCATTGTATTTTGCATTGATTGCATCAATAAAATGATTTGTTATAACAGCGTTACCCCGTGGATTAAGATGAATTCCATCAAGTGAAAACAATCCGCCAAGAATAAACTGAGTACTATAAGTAGCTCCGTCGAATATCATTCCTGTTTCAAATTCTTTAAGGTAAGAATTCATATCAACCAAAGCAAGTGAAAAAGTACCGGCCAGTTCGGCAATTTTGTCATTATAAGCTTCGGTAGCTGTTTCAATAGCTACAATTTGGTCAGCTTTAAGAACATATTGCTCAGGAATTGGAACCATACTTCCCCATCCAGCACATTTTAAAGAATCCTGTGGAATGGAAAGAAGGATAAGTTCACCGGCTTTAATTTGTCTTACACCCCAAGGTAATGAAGCATCAGCAATAACAAATGGATTTGCACCCAATGTAAAAGCGAGAGTATCACCACCATTTTGATTAATAATAAAATTAAGCGGAGCATATCCGTAATTTAATGCCGCAACATCAGCCTCATCAGTCAATACAAGACCACAATAAGGTACGGTTGTAAAAAACGGAATAGTTGTAATATCAGGAACATTAGCAATAGCACCGGATGCACCATTAGCAGTAAGTGCTCCAACAATTGCGTCCATAGAACCGGAAAAGATTGGTTCAGGAGTTATCGAATCTATAACACCACCTGCCAAAGCATAAGTAAGAACATCATTATTTCCTAACCAAAGAGTAAAGAATGTTGGATTGACTTTTGCAGCTTCTCCAATCAACATATCAGTTGCCGGATTAGCAGCGAATCTACCAAAATAAGGATTTAATAAACCCAATCCCGGTGCAAGAACGTGGAAAGATTTTATACCGGGTACTCCGATATTATTGTATGGTCCATCAGCCGCTACAGAAGTTACTAAATAACCCAAATATTCTAATTGATCCGGAGCAGGATCGAATGGTACAGGACCAAGCGAAACTGTACCAAGACAATCTGTTGCCATACCAAGAACAAGCTTTGAACGAAGTCCAAGATCACCAACACCAACACCGGCTTCTGTAGGCATCATTGGTTGAGTGAAAGCACCGCCACCGGCAAGTTCAAATTGTCCGGCAAGAATATTCGGATAAGAATATGTTTGTCCTGAAATATACAAGGCTCCATCAGCATATCCGGCAGTTAAAGAATTACCCATAGCGAGATAAGTAGTAAAATCTGCATTTCCTTCAGAAGGAGAAAACTCATCAATTTTTGGTTCACAAGCAGAAAATAAAGCAAGTACCAAAATGTATAATAAATATTTTTTCTTCATAATAATAAATTTTTAAGATTAAAAATGATAGCTTATTCCAATTCCGGGAATAGCTGCCGAAGTTTTATAAGTACCTGAGAAATTTCCCGGATCATAAGAGTTATCAGTTTCACTTCCTAATGTGTGAAGATATGAAACATTAACACAAAGATTTTTCATTGGCTTATAAGTAAAACCAAATGTAAATGCAGTAGTATTTAAACTAACAGTTTCGGGAGTAAAATAATCTTCGTTGGTTGGAGAAGGATCATAATAGCCTCCTGCTCTAATAACAAATTTATCATTTAATTTATATTGACAACCGAGACGAATTATCATTTTGTTTTCATAAAGTCTGGGATTTTCTGAATTCAACAATTCACCGTTTTCTTCAAAAGTAAAATTAAGAGAATCATAAACACTCCAGAAAACATAATTAATTTCAGCAGCGATTAAAAAATCTTCAGTAATCTGATATGCAAAACCAACATCAAGATTGGCAGGCATAGGAAGAGATGCACTAAATTTGTTATTTTCAGAAATAGTAGTTGATAAAGAAGCAGGAACAGTAAAGACTGCATCACCGCCTTCCATTTCCATCAACACTTCCGACCTATAATCAATACCAATACTCAATTCTTCTATGGGTTTGATATAAACACCAAGATTATAACCAATACTATTTGTACTTCCTTTTATGTTAACAAAAGAATTGTTGTTGTATGGAAGAGCTTTATTTAACTCCACATCTCCCATTGCATACACAAATCCTGCACCTATACTAATCATATCATTGATTTTGTATGAAACAGTAGGTTGAATAAAAATTGCTTTCAACGAGATATTCTGAACAAGGAAACGTCCTGCCCAGTCATCATTCCATTTCGATGTAGTTCCAAATGGAGTATATACCCCAACACCAACAGCTAAGTTATCAGTAATTTTACGTGCTCCATAAAAATAAAATGGAGTTCCTAATGGGTTTTCGGTGTGTGCTTGATAATTAGTAGCACTTTTTTGGAACGTAACATTTGACAAAATTCCACTTGCACCAAGTTGAAAATTTGTTTTTGCTTTCATCATTGATAAAGCACCTGGATTATAAAAAATGCTACTTGCACCAAAATTAAATGGTGTACCGATTAATCCGATACCGGTTTGTTTTTGTCCTTGCAATCTAACCTGGTAGCCTCCCGCAAAGGTGCTCCAAGTTACCATTGTAACCAAGGTTAACAAAAGTGTAATTTTCTTCATAAGGTTAATTTTTGAGGTTTGCAAAAGCAAACTGGTTTAGGGGGCGCAATATAATATTTTTTTTTAATATCAAGCTTTCTAACTATTTCCTTAACATTTTCTGAGGAATCTGTCTTAAAACAAGTGAAAACCAATTAATTACATTTAACAATAAAAACCATATAATAACTGCACCAAAAAAAGAAAATGTTGCCTCAATGAAAGATTCTGTTGTAAAAAAATTAAATACATTTATTTTACCAAAAACAGAATTAAGAGGAATATACAACATAAAAAATGATAATAACAGAAAAACAACCGGAACAATTACAGATATTATACCAAGTGGGAATTTTAATATTAAATATCCCACAAATTTCCATGTTCTACGATTTTTAAGATATGATAAAAATGTTTTCATTTGAATAGGGTCATATTGAATATCTTTGGAAATGCCAGGCATCTTTACACCCAAAAACCATATTGATAGTTTTCTTTCAAAGCTTGCCAAAAACCAAACAGCATCAAACATAAAAATCAGAAATGGAACACCTACCCAAATCAATAGTAATACTGTGCCTAATAGTAATCCTGTAAAAAGAAAAATAAAATATAATATCCCTAATGGAAATGCAATAACAGAATAAAGAAAATTCAAGTAAGTTTGTTTTTCAATTAACATATCAAAAAACCTACTATCTGAATATTTTTTATTTCCCATTGAAAAGATGTTCATTGTTTTAGTGTTTCAGTATTCCAACAATTCCATTATTCCATAATTTCATTATTCTTCACAAACTCCAATCTATTTCTTCGTTTCCAAGCTGTTTTAGTATTTCATTAGTTTTTGAAAAATGCTTACATCCAAAAAATCCGTTATAAGCAGAAAAGGGAGACGGATGAGCAGATTTAAGGATATAATGTTTCTTTTTATCGATAAGTTGTTGCTTTGCTTTTGCAAAATTTCCCCAAAGTAAAAACACTAACCCGCTTCTATTTTCAGAAAGATTTTTGATAATCGAATCTGTAAAAATCTCCCAACCTTTATTTTGATGAGAGCCTGCTTGATTCGCTCTAACTGTTAAAGTAGCATTGATCAATAAAACGCCTTGTCGTGCCCATTTTTCAAGATTGCCGGTTGTGGGTGTTTCAATTCCCAAATCGTTTTTTATTTCTTTAAATATATTAACCAAAGAAGGTGGAGGCTTTATTCCATCTGAAACAGAAAAACAAAGCCCGTTTGCTTGTCCCTTTCCGTGATAAGGATCTTGCCCGAGAATCACTGCTTTTACATTTTCGAAAGGTGTATAATCAAAAGCAGAAAAAATATCAGAACCCGAAGGATAAATTGCATACTTCTTTTTTTCCTCAATAAGAAAATCCCTCAATGCATGAAAATACTCAGAATTAAATTCATCTTTTAACGCATTTTTCCAACTAACTTCAATCTTTGGATCGATTTTTCCCATTTTTGTTTTGCCCTATTAATAGATACAATTTATTACAATATTATGCACTAATTTGATGTTATTATATTTTAAGGTAAAATTATAAAATATTCGCTCTAAAAAAGCAATATTTAACGTAAATTTGCATTAAATTATATTTTTATATTTATTTTTTTACAATAAATTGCTCATTATTATTTATTAACTAATTATTAGATTGCTGTATTTCAGTTATTAACAAAAGGAAATGTTATGAAAAAATTCTTAATATTTGTTTCAGCTATTATTTTATTCGCATTGATATTTACATCGTGCAAACCTACCAATAAATGCCCTGCTTATGGAGAAGCATATAAATATCAAAAAGAGCAAAAATATTAATAACTTTTTGTTGATGAAAATTTTCGTCAAAATAATATTTATACCGGTTATCATTTTGATTTCCAGCTTTAGTGGTTTTTCTCAAACATATCTTCAGAAAAACCTTCTTCATGATAGTGTAATTTATTCCAAAGAATTGAGTGGAGCAGTTATCGCTCATAATTTAGGTTTTGGCATTCAATATCGAAGATCAAATAATATAACTGTTTTTAAAAAGAGGTTTTTTGAATTTGAATTTGTTAGCATGAAATCGCCAAAACAAATTCGAATAATTAATCCATATTTTTATAATTCAAAAAGTTATGTTTACGGTAAGCTTAATAGTGTTTTCTTTTTACGCGGAGGATATGGGTTTCAACATTTATTGAACAGAAAACCTTACTGGGGAGGGATAGAAGTTCGTTATTTTTATTCCGGTGGAGCAAGTATAGGAATAGCAAAACCGATTTATTTATATATTCTAAATTTTCTTTCGACCAACTACTATGAATATGAGATATTAACCGAAAAATATAATCCGGATGAATATTTTTATGAAAACATATACGGAAGAGCCCCTTTTACTAAAGGATTGGATGAAATTAAATTCTATCCGGGAATTTATCTTAAAACCGGAATTAACTTTGAATTTGGGGTTTTTAAATCAAAAAAGACAGCCATTGAAGTAGGAAGCATTGTTGAATTTTTGCCGATTGGTGTACCAATAATGGCATATATCGATTCTCAGAATTTATTTATTACCGTTTATATAAGTTTTTCTATCGGGAAAAGATACAATTAAAAAAAAACTGCTCTCAATATTGAGAGCAGTTTTTTCTTTATTAAAATTCATTTTTATTTATCGATAACAAGTTTTTCGGTATAAACTTTACCATCATTTTCAAGCCTTACAATATATATTCCATTTGCCAAATCATCAAGAACTATTTTCTGTGAATTAGTTCCATGATTGAATTGAAATTGTTTCTCATAAAAAGATTTGCCAAGCAAATCCATAATACTGAGTTTCACATTCATTGAATTTTCTGTTTCAATATTTAGAAATATATTTCCATTACTTGGATTTGGAAAGATACTGATATTTGCTTCATTGAAAACAGGATTATCAATTCCTATCTCACCAATAGTAGTAAAAGACCAAACTTCGCTCCAATCGGTTGTATCAGCTATTAATCCATCCATTGCTCTAACCCTCCAGAAATATTCAACTTCTTTTTCAAGAATGTAAATTATCTGAAATTCAGGAAGACTATCAGGAGTAATAACATCACTTATTGGTTCAGTAAAATCAGGAGAATCGTTATACTGCACCTGAAATTTTGAAGCACCAAGAATTTCTTCCCACTCCAAATTAGGTAATCTTTCAACATTAATTGCACCATTCTCAGGTGAATCAAGCAATACTGTATTAATAGTTTCAAAAGTCCATACTTCTGACCATTCTGAAACATCATTAATATGATTTGCATTAACTCTCCAATAATACATATTACCGAATATTAGTTCTTCAGTCATGATTTTGTTAGTTAAAGAGATACGCTCAATAGGGTCAGAAAAAGCAGGGTCAGTATCTATCTGAATTATATAATCCAAAATACCTGATATTTTATCCCATTCCAACTCAAAAACTATTCCCATATCTGTAGAACCATTATTGGGATCATCTAATTCAACAGCAACAATAGTAGTAAATGTTCTTAGGTCAGACCATTCTGTTTCATCAAGACTATGACCTGCTCTAACTCTCCAGTTATAAGTAGTTCCAAAGTGAAGATATTCAGCATTTTTCTCAAAAACATCACCATCAACTACGTATGATATAAACATTGGACTATCAAAAGTAACAGCTGTATCAAGTTGAATATCAAAATAAGTAAGTCCTGTAATTTCAGGGCCACTAAGTCCACCTGTTTTATCTCTCCAAGTTAATAATACATCCGGATCATCATCATTATGACCATCATTAGGTTTCCATAATACAATTCCATCAAAAATTGTAAAATCCCATATTTCTGACCAATATGAGGTATTAGTACCATCAGATGCTCGAACTTTCCAAAAATACTGTGTTCCGAACATAAGTTCTTCACAAGTAACTGAAGTATTCATTGTTGTAAAAATTACAGGGTTAGAAAAAGTAGAATCAACATCTAAATGTACTTCATAAGTAATATCAGAACTTCCACCTGTAACTGCGTCCCAATCGAGAACAACATTTGGTACCTGATTAGTATCGGCATCGGATGGAGCACTTAAAGCAGGTGTGTAAATAAACTTTTGTGCTGAAATGCTCAATGTAGCAAATACAAAAATCAAAACTAAAAATGAATATAATTTTTTCATGTTAAAAATTTTATTATTAATATACAAAATATTTTTTTAAAGTACAATAAATTTAGAAGTAGCTGTTGATTGTCCAACAATCAATTGAATTAAATAAGTACCTTTTGAAAGTGTACTACAATTAACTACAATTTCATTATTACCAACAGCAGCATTTTGCAATTTTATAGAATTTATCAAACGACCATTTAAATCAAAAACATTAACTAAAGCTGTAGCTGATTTTTTTAAATTAAATTTAACAGTTGTAAGGTCTTTTACAGGATTTGGATACAATTCAAAACTAATATCCGAAACAATATTATTCTCCGGCTCGTTAATACCAACCGGTTTCTGAAATTGATCAGTTTTATATAGCCCACGACCGTGTGTAGCATTATATATTACTCCGTAATTATTTGTTCCTTTATAAGTTACATAAGTTGTATCTGTTCCAATGTTGTAAGCAATAGTAACATCTTTTTGTTTAACAATTTGTTGTCTGAGCATAAACACAGGAGCATCTCCAATATTTGTACCTGCAGTTTCCCAGGTAGGTGATGCATCAAATACATTTGTTGAAACATAGATGCCATTTTCAGTTCCAATCATAACGAGTTGATTAACAATATCCATTTCGATAATTGAAGAGTAAACAGGCATTTGCGGTAAATCACCCTGTATTGGATAAAATACAGGAAGTGAGTCAAGAGCAGTGATTGTCATAAATACATAATAATCATTTCCATAATTACCGAGTGTAATGATAACATTATTCGGATCGTTAGGATTTACAGCCACTGATGTAATTACCTGAGATATTTCTGTAGTAGTTTCCGGTAAATAAATCGGAAGTTTTGATGTAGCAATAATACAATCAGTACTGTTGCAATCTGCTCTTTCGTAATTATAAGCAAAAGCAATATTCGACATTCTGAATAATCCGCCTTCCTGTGTTCCGACAAATAAATGATTTGCATCAGAAGAATATGCTAAACATTGTGAGTTTCCAGAGAAAATTGTCTTTTCATCATTAGCAATATTAAACCATTCCGGTCCACTTGAAAAGTCATGAATAGTTTTGGTCATCCAAACATTGTCTAAAGTAGCAATAAAATATTTGCTTTGTACAATATCAAGAACATCAATTGAGTCGCCTTGTGAAAGATTTTCAGTTAATATATATGGAAATGGATAATCATTAATATTACTTTTAATATAAATTTCTTCTCCGGCTAAATAATCTTTCGTTGCTTTATAATTTATTGTATCATAACTATTTTGATCATCAAAGGTTTCCCATAATATTGCAGGAGTGTAAAATGCTTCATCAGGAATATCAATACTACCAATAAATGAGGTTGCTGAATAATTCTCTGCTCTGTCTTCTGATCTCCAAAATCTGGTATTACCGGAATTTGAACTAACGATAAATACTTCAGAATTGATTAGTGATATATCACATGGACCGCTATTATCAACAGGTAAAATATTTTCACCTGTTTGAAAAGTATTTCCTTCACCGCTAATAAATATTGTACCATTACCCTGTGATCCTCCTATAGTTTCTTTTTCTTCGCCTGAGAAACCCACAGAATAAAATTGATTTGAATTATAATTTTTATTTAAAGTCTGGAAGATAAATTCACCATTAATATTTCCTTTTCCAATACCACCATCGGTAGCAACAAAAAATTCAGTAGGATGACCCGGACGAAATACATAATCATGATGAGAAGAATGCAGATATAAATCAGACATTGGGAAAAATAAACCATTTGATCTTTGTGACCAACTAAAATAT
Source organism: Bacteroidales bacterium (assembly GCA_021107915.1). Lineage (GTDB taxonomy): Bacteria > Bacteroidota > Bacteroidia > Bacteroidales > JAIORY01 > JAIORY01. The sequence goes on from JAIORY010000194.1 coordinate 10,998, forward strand.
CCTTCTTCATTTACTTTCATTCCTTGCCACAAATCAGTTCCACCGAGTAATATTTTTCCTGAACTATTAGGAAATACTATTATTGTATTACTGTATGTACCTTGTTCATTAAAGATATTAGTTGTACTATTACCGGGAAGAATAACAGACCATGTATTACCATTATCATCTGACCGATAAATATTTATTAAACTTCCAAGAGTATTTACAGCACTAGCATATACAATATTTGGTTCACTTGGCGAATACGCATATTCAACTCTTGAAACAGAATAGTTTGAAAGATCATCTGATGTACCTTCGTAAGGTTCATAATCATGTGAAATTAAATAAGTATATGTTGTATCGCCACCGGGATATATTAGTGTATTTGTTATTGTTGAATTTAATTTAACAATTAAATAAGGATTATCAGGATAACTGGCTTTATTTTCAAATACAAAATCATTTCCACTTTGATAAACGAGAGTAAAGTTTTCATAATTTACAATTACCGATCCGTCTGCAGAAACTTTTACATCAAGACAAATTCCGTTAACCGGAAATAAAGTTCTATCAACATCGTTAGTGATAACATTAACATTAGAAGCAGTAGTAATAGGATTATACATTGTTATATCACTACCACTAACTTGTATCGAATCACAATTAATAGTGTAAGTTTCTTCAGTAACGCGATAAACACTATCGTGGGCAAAGTTAGGAGTGTTCCATGTCGTTCCTCCATCATCAGAATATCTTAATCCTGTATTTGTGGCAGCATAAATTTTTCCATTATCAATAGCTATTTCGTTAATATAAGCCCATTCTACTTCATCATTATTTCCCGGTACAGGGGTAGTTGAAGTAAGCAATTCGAAATTTTCTCCGTCTGTTGATTTATAAATTCCTGTTCCAACAAATCCACCGTTGTATCCTAATTGTCCAAAACCTGTATAATTTTGTGTTTGGAATAATTCACCTGTTCCGACAAAAATTACTCCATCACTATTTTGAGTCATACACGAAACATTCAGATTGTTTGTTTCTCCATTGACTTTATGCCATGTAAGTCCGGCATTATCTGTTTTCCAAATGCCTCCACTAACACTTCCTGCAAACAGAGTATTTCCATCAGAATCTGTATTGTCAAACAGTATAGATCTGGTTCTTCCGGCAAAATTATCAGGACCCATTGCAGTCCAGTCAATATTATATGCTGATTTTAACTTTGCTGAAATTTGATTCTCAGCTAACAATACATCTTTTGGATCAAGCTTTCCTGTTTTCTGGTTGTTCCTTAGCATAGAGTAATATGCCGTTGAAGCTTCGATATTACTAATGTTTTTTTGATCTTTTGCTCCAAACTTTTTAACACCATCAATTCCTTTAAAAGAAATTAACAAAACAGTTAATCCGATTAATAATGTTAGCAAACTAAATGGTAAAACTTTACTTTTCATATTATTTAAATTTATTAATATTTTTATAATTAGGCTATTAGTACATAATTACATCATATAAAACTGAGGCACAAGTTACATCTTTTTTTAATATACAATATTTAAATTCATTATAAATTTCAGCAAATATAATTTAATTTCTTTATCCACCAAAATTATTAAACATTCATAATGTCGAATTGCCTGAAAATAAGACATAAGAGAAAAATAAAAATTACAAACAGATGAAATAAAAAAATCATCCGAATTATTATATTTTTGTAAAAAAATAAAATTATGAAACTAAAAGTAGGAGATAAAGTCAGATTTTTGAATGAAAGTGGCGGTGGTGTTGTGAGTAAGATAATAAGCAGTAAAATGGTAAATGTTACTATTGAAGATGGATTTGATGTGCCGACATTGACAAAAGATTTAATTAAACCCGATTCAAAGGAAAAATCAGCGGAGCTTTTTCACGAAGATTTTATTGTTGAGCATACCTCAGAATATCCTGAAGAACATTCTGAGGTAAAGGAATCCGAGCCTATTGACAGACTTAGTAAACTTAGAAACTTTCCTTCAGGTGATGTAAGTGAAAAGGGTGTTTATCTTGCATTTACTCCACATGACGAAAGTTTTCTGATAGCAGGACATCTTGATATTTTTCTAATCAATTATACAGGATACGAAATTTTATTTAGTTTATTTTTGGAAGATGATAAAGGATTATTTCTGGGAACAGATTACGATGTTGTTCCCGCTGAATCAATGATTTTATTGGATACTATCGAAAGAGATGAATTAAATAAATGGCTGAAAGGGATTATTCAGATTTTATTTCATAATGATAAAAGTAATAAAGTGCTGATGCCTGCAAGCTCAAGATTTAAAGTTAAAGGAGCAAAACTCAGCCATGAAGGTACTTATCGAACTTCTACTTTTCTTGATACAAAAGCATATTTTGTAAGTATTACAGAGTTGACTTATCATAAAGGAATATCTTCTGATTTAAAAGAAAAAAAGTTTGATGAGAATATTAAGGAAGAAAAAGCAAAAGAAGTAAAAAAGAAATCCTTAATAGAGAAACATAAAACTCTACCAAGTGAGGCTGAAGTCGATCTTCATATTGCTGAGCTTATAAATAATATTGCAGGGCTAAGCAGCAGAGATATGCTAAATATTCAAAAGGAGTATTTTATAAAATGTTTGGAAAGTGCTATTGCTGAGAAATTTAAAAAAGTTACTTTCATTCATGGTGTTGGAAACGGTGTTTTGAAAAATGAGATTATTAATATATTAAAGGATTACGAAAGTTTAAAAAATCAAAGTGCTTCTTTGGCAAAATTCGGTGTGGGAGCTATTGATGTTTTAATAAAATAGCATTTTGCTCGTCAAATAATTTTCTTGTTTACTAATTATACCTCGACAGTTCTTTTGCGAGGTAGTTATATCCACCAGAACAAATTTCATTTTCCGGTATAAAGAAAAAAATTTATCCAAAATGAAACATTTACTTTTTCTATTTACTTTTTCTATTTTCCTTGTCGTAAATAATTTTGCATCAAACGGCAATTATACTATCGGAGCACGTGCTGCCGGAATGGGCAATATTTCTTCGGTAACAAGTGGTTTTTGGTCGGTTCAGAATAATCAGGCAGGCTTGACAAATTATAAGAATATTGCAGCAGGCATTTATTACGAAAATCGCTTTATGTTAAAGGCACTTGGTCTAAAAGCCGTAGGTGTTGTTTTACCAACAAGCTCAGGTGTTTTCGGACTTAGTTTTTCAAATTTTGGATATAGTTTATACAATGAAAATAAGATTGGTTTGGCTTATGCAAAATCGTTTGGAGAGAAAATTTCTGCCGGGGTTCAACTAAACTATCTTTATACACACTTAGATGATGAATACAAGGACAAAGGGCTTATAACCTTTGAAGCAGGAATTCAGACTAAACTCACAGATTTTATATGTATAGGAGTTCATGTTTTTAATCCTGTAAATGTGAAGATTGATAACTATAACAACGAACGTATCCCGGCAGTTTTTAAGTTAGGCATCAGTTATCTTCTTTCAAAAAACATTCTTTGTCTGCTTGAAGTTGAAAAAGTTACAGCTCAAAACCCCAACATTAAAGCAGGCTTGGAATATAAAATTCTAAAAAAAGCTTATGTAAGAATGGGTTTTATGTCTGACCCGGCAACTTTTACTTTTGGATTCGGATTGCAAATTCAAAAACTGAGATTTGACATGGCTTCTTCATATCATCAGGTCTTGGGATTTTCACCGAAAACATCTCTAATTTATGATTTAGGATTTTAGATTTAGGATTTTAAAAAAAGCCACAGATTCACAGATTTAATTATGAAATTTTTAGAAAAAAATTATCCATTGCAAAAAGAAAGCTATCAGATTATTGGTATTTGCATGGAAGTACATCGCAATTTAGGAAAAGGATTGTTAGAGATAGTTTATAAAGATGCGATTGAATATGAATTTAAGAAAAATAATATTTATTATGAACGGGAGAAAAAATACGAAGTGAATTACAAAGGAATAATTCTTCCTCATTTCTTCTTTGCTGATTTTGTAGTATTTAACAAAATTATATTGGAAGTAAAAGCACAAAAAGGAATAATTGATAATCATTATAAGTGGGTAATAAATTATCTTGCAATATCAAAATGTCCTTTAGGTTTAATTGTAAACTTTGGCGAAAACTCATTAATTTCAAAAAGATTAATTCTATAATCTGTGAATCTGTGGCACATTTGTTTCTCCACTGTAAATCATAGATTCAAAATAATATAAACATGAAAAAATATTTTATCTTCTCAAATCTTAAATCTAAAATCCTAAATCCTAAATTCTTTCTGTTATTAGCAATTGTCTTAGCTACCCACATTTCTTTCTCCCAAAACCAAATTAAAGAACCTGAAAATCTGCTACAAATTGAGGAGTTAATCGAAACAATTGCTTCAAATATTGATACAGAACTTGATTACACACAAATAATTGATGAGCTAAAAATGCTTTATGAAAATCCTGTTAATCTGAATTCTGAAAATATTATTAAACTCCGACAGCTACATCTTATCAACGACCTTCAAATAAACAATTTAAAAAAATACATTAATGATTATGGGAGTTTAATGTCGGTTTATGAACTTTCGGCAATTGATGGATTTGACAAAGAAACTATTTCTAATATTCTTCCATTTTCATCAGTAAAAGAAATAAAAACTCATCAAAATATTTCATTTAAAAAACTTACAAAATATGGTAAGAACAGAATATTTTTAAGATATCAACAATTATTGGAAAAGCAAAATGGTTATTCAAACACTGATTCAATGCTTGCCATTAATCCAAATTCAAAATATCTCGGTAGTCCGCAAAAGTATTATTTACGTTATGATTACAACTATTTTGACAAGATCGGAATTGGTTTTCTTGCTGAAAAAGACCCCGGAGAAATATTTTTCAAGAATGAAATTAATAGTGATACAATTCTAAATATTTTGAACAAAAAACTGAAAAATGGATTTGATCATTATTCAGGATACATTTTTATTAATGATGTAAAAATCATAAAATCATTATGTGTTGGAGATTACCATTTGCAATTCGGGCAGGGGCTTACGATGTGGTCGAACCTTGCTTTCGGCAAACAAGCTGATGCCATTTTTATTAAAAAATATCCGCGCCGGATAAAAGCCGGAGTTTCTGCAAACGAGAATGAATTTTTCAGAGGAGCAGCAACAACTTTTCAAATTAATAAATTCGATTTTACGATATTTTATTCAAACAAAAATATTGACGCATGTATTTCGGAAACCGATACTATATCAGGTGAAATAATTTCTGTCAACTCTTTGCAAAATACCGGAATACATCGAAAAATCAATGAAATACTAAATAAAAATATTTTAAACGAAGTAGTTTATGGTGGAAATCTAAGCTATAATTCAAACAGTTTCAGATTAGGTGCAACTGCTTTTAAAACAAGTTTTGGAAGTGAAATATTACTCTCAAACGATCCATATAAAAAATTTACTTTTTCCGGTAAGGAAAATATTAATACAGGATTAGATTTTGATATTTTGCTAAACAAAATAAACATCTTTGGTGAAATTGCTTACAGCCTAAACGGAGGAATAGCCTATATTTCAGGATTAAATATCAGTCCTGATCCGCGCTTATCTCTAGCGATTTTGTACAGAAATTATTCAAAAGAATATCAAAATTTTTTCAGTAATGCTTTTGGTGAGAATACTTCAAACGAAAACGAAAAGGGTTTGTATTTTGGGATAAATGCATTGCTTCATCAAAAAATCACTTTAACAGCATATTTTGATATGTTTAGTTTTCTATGGCTGAAATACAGAAATAATGCCCCTACAAAAGGACGAGAATATCTGTTCCAAGTTAATTACAGAACATCTGATAAGACAAAAATGTATTTCCGTTACCGGAATAAAATCAAACAATTGAACTTTGAAGATGAATATGATTATCTGAGTTCTCCTTTTGCGACCAAAAAACAGAGTTTTAGATATCACATCAATTATTCGATTTTCCCTTCAGTAATTTTTAAAAACAGCTTTGAATTCTCAAAATATCTCTCAGAAGAAGACATTAGATCGCAGGGATTTTTGATTTATCAAGATATTAATTTCAGACCGGAGAATCTGCCTTTTGATATTTCGGTTCGCTATGCAATGTTCGACACCGACAACTATGACACAAGAATTTATACTTACGAAAATGATGTTTTGTATGCCTTTTCAATTCCTTCGTATTATTATAAAGGAAGCAGGTTTTATTTTCTTATGAAATACAAAATTTCAGAATTTATGAGTTGCTGGTTTAGATTTGCGCAATCATTTTATAACAATAAAAATACAATTGGAACAGACCTTGAAGAAATAACAGGAAACAAAAAATCGGAAATAAAGGTGCAATTGAGGATTAGGTTTTAATCATTCAAGTAATCTCTCCAAATTTCCAACTTTGAGGACAAATATTAAAAGGGTATAAAGGTATAAGGGTATAAAAATATGTGTCCACTCCGAAAAGTATTTTTTAGCCACTAAAACACTAAATTTCACTAAAATTAATTTATTGATATTCTTTGTTTTGTGGATTTTAGTGTTTTAGTGTTTTTGTGGCATTTTTTATTTTTTGACTTTTCGGAGTGGGCTCAATTATAAAGGTCTTGTCCATATTTCCCCTATTTCCCTTATTTCCCTATTTCCCATTTTTTCGCCATTAATTTAATACTAATTGGTTATAAGGTTAAAACTCTGATTAATGTAGTTTTTTCCTCTTCACGAGATAAGGAAATAATATCTGCTCAAATCCTTTATTAATATCAGCTTCGATAAAATCAATTTTGTACTGTGCGCAGCGTAATTTTAGATTTTTTTTAAATTCTAAAATCGAATTAACATAATTCTTTTTAATACTTACAGGATTGATTTTCATCTCTTCTCCGCTTTCCAAATCAATAAAGCGATGCGGACGATTTTCATAATCAAAATCTTCTTCTTTATTTTTATCTGTTACATGAAACAAAATCACTTCATGTTTATTATGTTTAAGGTGTTGAAGAGCCGAAAAAAGATCATCAGGATTATTGTCAGCCTCAAACATATCGCTAAAAATAACCACCAAAGATCGTTTATGAATACTTTCGGCAATATGATGCAATGACTTAGCTGCAGAAGTTTTTGCTTCTCTGCCTTTAGTTTCGGGCATAAGCATTTTTTCAAGCTCAGAGTACAAATATTTTTGATGAACAGAACCTGATTTTACTTGTGTACTTAAATCAACTTTATCAGAAAAAACATTCAAACCAACTGCATCACGTTGTTTTTTTAGAAGATTTATTAGTGCAGCTGCAGCATAAACCGAAAATGTAATTTTATTTGGATTATCAATCGAAAGGTTTTCTTTAACAGGAAAATACATCGAAGAGGAATTATCAATAAGTAAACAACATCTAAGATTCGTTTCCTCTTCATATCTTTTTACATACAGGCGGTCTGTTCTGCCATATAATTTCCAGTCGATATGTTTCGTAGATTCGCCGGCATTGTATAAACGATGTTCAGCAAACTCGACTGAAAATCCATGGAAAGGACTTTTATGGAGACCGGTAATAAAGCCCTCGACAACCTGCCTGGCAATAAACTCAAGCGAGCCAAACTGCTGAAGTCTGTTATGATTAATGGAATATTTCACATTGTAAATTTCTATGGTTTTACTTTTTTCTAAATGAAAATGCGAAAATGAATAAATGCTTAAATACGTAAATACATAAAAAGCTAAAGTCAATAAATACAACTTTAGCCTTTGTTACTCTTTTCAATATCTTTTTAGCTTATAAAAGGGCTTCAAGTTTGTCAACGAGAACTTGTTTTTGAACTGCTCCTACCTGTTTGTCAACAATCTCTCCATTTTTAAAAAACAAGATAGTAGGGATATTCCTAATTCCATATTTAGCTGATACACCGGAATTATTGTCAACATCAACTTTTCCAACCACAGCTTTTCCTTCATAGTCGATACCTATTTCCTGTACAATTGGCCCAACCATTCTACAAGGTCCACACCATTCAGCCCAAAAATCAACAATTACAGGTTTATCTGAGTTAATTACCAGTTCATCAAAATTTGAATCTTTGAATTCTAATGCCATTTTTTTTTGTTTAAAAGGTTAATTATTTTTTGCCAAAAGTAAAAATAATTTTTATTATTGAAACCTGAAATTCTGAAATGATTAAAATTTTTGTTAACAAAAGACTAATTATCGAATTGTGTGGAACATCCATTCAGACTTCCTTCGGTTGTATGGGAAATATGGGGAATATGGAAATAAGGAAAATAAGGGAATCCATTACTCCATTTTCTACCAATTACAATCAATCACAACTAATTACAATTAATTATAATCAATCACAACTAATTACATTTCATCTAATTCAACTTAAACCCAACATTTTCTACATTTTGAATTGCTTGAATTAATTTATTTGGATTTACCCTACTTTTCTTTGATTTCATTTCAATGGAAATATTATCTTCAGAATCTGAAATGACAAATTTCAAAGGACATTTTCCTGAATTATTTTGAATAAGTTTTTTAAGTTTTTGTACTAATTCCGGATCAATATTTTCAGATTTAACAAATATAGTCATTTCACGAGTATAAGATTTTATTGATTCAGCCAAAAGACTCATACTTGAAATTTTTACATCCATTATATCGGGATTATTATATCTTGGTTGCACTTGAGCTTTTATCAGTAGGAATGATCCTTCTACAAGAAGATGCTTTAATTTTAAATAGGCTTCAGAAAACAATGAAAGGTTAATTGAATCCGTAAAATCCTCAACAGTAAACAAGGCAAATTCATTACCAGATTTTGTTGTTCTGATATTTGAGCTTGTAAGCATACCTGCAAATGTGATTGCTTTACTTCTCAGCCTTTTAAGATCCTGATTTAAATAATCAATTGAATGTGTACAAAAGTTTTTAATCTCAATTTGGTAATCATCAAGAGGATGCCCTGAAATATAAAATCCGGTTACTTCTTTTTCATTTTTTAGTTGCTGCATTTTAGACCATGGTTCACATTCAGGCATAAGGATATCAGATATATTCATATCTTCATCATCACCAAAAAGAGATACTTGCGATGAATTTTTTTTCTCCTGAAATTTTCCGGCGTGTTTTATAATTTTTTCAAGAAAGATAGAATCATCAGTATTTTCTCTGAAAAAATACTGTGCACGATGTACATTTTTAAAACTATCAAATGCACCGGCTTTTGCGAGAGCTTCGAAACTACGTTTATTTACTGCACGAAGATTAATGCGTTTTGCAAAATCAAAAACATCCTTAAAAATGCCGTTTTTCTTTCTTTCTTCAATTATTGCATTAACGGCATTTTCCCCAACACCTTTTATAGCAGCCATTCCAAAGCGAACTTCACCTTTATCATTAACTTTAAAAAAAAGATTACTTTCGTTAAGATGAGGACCAAGAACAGGAATATTACATTTTTGGCTTTCATCAATAAAAAATGTAATCTTTTTAATATCATTAAGATTATGCGTTAGAACCGAAGCCATATATTCTGCAGGGTAATGAGCTTTAAGATATGCAGTATGATAAGCAATAACGGAGTATGCCGCCGAATGTGATCTGTTAAATCCATATTCGGCAAAACGTTCCATTACCTCGAAAACCTCTGTTGCTTTTTCTTCATCAATACCTTTATCTTTTGCTCCCTCAACAAAAACGAGCTTTTGTTTTCTCATTATATCTTTATCCTTCTTACCCATAGCACGCCTTAAAAGGTCAGCACCACCAAGAGTATAACCACCCAATTTCTGAGCAGTTTGCATGATTTGCTCTTGATAGACCATAATCCCAAAAGTTGGTTTAAGAATATCTTCTAACCAGGGATGAGGATATTCCACTTTTTCTCTTCCATGCTTACGATCGATATACTTTGGAATAAAACTCATAGGACCCGGTCTATACAAAGCATTCATCGCAATAAGGTCCTCCATATTGGTAGGTTTAAGCACTTTCAGATGATTACGCATTCCTTCTGACTCAAACTGAAAAGTACCCACAGTATCACCTCGCTGATACAATTTGAATGTTGCTTCATCTTCAAGAGGAATATTTTCAACTTCAATTTTTATTCCATGTCTGTCATATATATTTGTAATAGCATCTTTTATAATAGATAAAGTTTTTAATCCGAGAAAATCCATTTTCAACATTCCCACAGTTTCTACCAGCTTGCCCTCGTATTGCGTTACCGTAAGCTGAGAATCCTTTGTAGTACTGAGAGGAAGGTATTCTATAAGATTATCAGGACCAATAATAACACCACAGGCATGAGTACCTGTATGACGCGCTGAACCTTCAAGTGTTTCGGCAAATTTTAAAGTTTTGATTTGTAAAGGCTCACCATTTTTCCTGATTTCATTAAGTTCGCGAACATCTTTAAAAGCACTTTTAAGAGTAGTTCCGGGTTTTTCGGGAACCAATTTGGCAATCCTGTCGGCTTCGGCAAGAGGAAGTTTCAAAACTCTTGCAACATCTCTGATAGCAAGTCTTGCAGCCATAGTGCCAAAAGTTACTATCTGGGCAACTTTTTCTTCACCATATTTGTTTATAACATAGCTTAGCACTTTTTCGCGACCTTCATCATCAAAGTCAATATCAATATCAGGCATACTAACTCTCTCAGGATTAAGAAATCGCTCAAAAAGTAAATTATATTTTATTGGGTCAATATTTGTTATTCCTGTACAATATGCAACGGCAGAACCGGCAGCAGAACCTCTTCCCGGCCCTACTATTACATCCATTTTTCTGGCTTCGGCAATTAAATCCTGAACAATAAGAAAATATCCGGGAAACCCCATTTCTTTGATTATCTTCAACTCATAATCAAGTCTTTCTTGTATATCTTCGCTTATTTCAATATATAGTTTTTTTGCTCCTATGTATGTAAGGTGACGTAAATAATCATCTTCAGACGAAAATTCATTGGGGATAGGAAAATGTGGAAGAATGACATTTTTGGTTGTAATGTCGTAATCTTCAATTTTATCAACAATTTCTTTAGTATTCTCAATGGCTTCGGGAACTTCCTTAAAAGATTCTGCCATTATTTCGGGAGTTTTAAAATATTCCTCTCCTGTGTAATGCATTGATGTTTTATCATCAATATCTTTTCCTGTATTCAAGCAAATAAGAATACGATGGGCTTCAAAATCTTCTTTATTTACAAAATGAACATCATTTGTAGCTATCAGTTTAACACCGGTTTCGGCAGATAATTCAATAATTACCTTATTTACAGCAGCCTGTTCGGGTTGACCTGAGTTTTGTATTTCAAGATAATAATCATCACCAAATATGTCTTTATGTTCATTAATAACTTCTATGGCTTTTTCCTTGCCGTGATTCATTATTGCTGAAGGTAACTCACCTCCCAAACAAGCAGATGATGCTATCAAACCTTCGCTGTATTCTCTAAGCAATTCCTTATCAATACGTGGTGTATAATAAAAATGATTTCGATTATAACCCAGCGAACTAAGTTTTGCAAGATTATGATATCCTTTAAGATTTTTTGCAAGAAGAATAAGATGATATCCACTTCTGTCTTCTTTGTTTCGTTTATCAAACCGACTATTTCGTGCAACATAAATCTCACACCCGATAATAGGTTTTATACCTTCACTTTTTGCTTCTTTAACAAATTTAAGCACACCATACATATTTCCATGGTCTGTAATTGCAATGGCATCCATTCCATATTCTTTAGTTTTAGAAATTAGTTTTGGAATGCTTGCAGCTCCGTCAAGTATCGAATATTGTGTATGTACGTGTAAATGTGCGAAATATGGCATAAGTTAACAATTTTTTATTACTAATCATATTATAAAAAAAATGCAATTTTTTGGCTTTGAGGGTATTTTATAAAATGGTATATGGGGAATAAAAGGTATAAGGGAATTTTATCCCTTATTTCCCTTATTTCCATCATTACCCCTATTTCCCAATTCAATAATAATATTTGTTATGTCCGCCGGGCGAATCATTGTTAATTTAATACTGATTAGTTGCAATTATTTTAATTTGTAAAACTAATTAAAATGAGGTTTGAAATAATGGGTGTTGATAAGTTTTGAAATTTATTATTGAGTTTGATTTAAATTCCAAAAAACAAATAACAAACAAATTAACTTAAATAATTACTAAAAATCAATAAAGGCAATCTTACTTCTTATCCTTAATACAACTAATATCAATCCAAATCCTTGCATTAACAAATGCCTCAATCCATGGTGTAATTTCGTCATTTTTTCTGTTTGTAGGATAGTTAGCCCATTGCCATGGGAAGATTG